>JBEAQO010000020.1:0-9546 GCA_041163825.1 Actinomycetota bacterium
CTGGGACTACGCGAGCGCCCCGGAGTCCCGCGACCTCGCTCGCCTCGAGCCGCACGTGGGCCTGTTCATCGATGGCGAGTTCGTCGACCCCATCGAGGGCGGGTCGTTCGCGACCCGCTCCCCCGCGACCGAGGAGCAGCTCAGCGAGGTGGGGCTGGCGAGCGCCGCCGACGTCGACCGTGCCGTACGAGCAGCACGGCGCGCCTCCACGTCGTGGTCGGCGCTCCCGGGCACCGAGCGTGCCAAGCACCTGTTCCGGCTCGCGCGCCTGCTCCAGGAGCGTGCGCGGGAGTTCGCGGTCCTCGAGACGCTCGACAACGGCAAGCCGATCCGTGAATCCCGCGACTTCGACGTCCCGACCGCAGCGGCCCACCTCTTCCATCACGCCGGCTGGGCGGACAAGCTGGCGTGGGCCGGGCTCGGGTCCTCCCCGCGGCCCCTCGGCGTCGTCGGACAGGTCATCCCGTGGAACTTCCCGCTCCTGATGCTCGCGTGGAAGGTCGCGCCGGCGCTCGCCTGTGGCAACACCGTCGTGCTCAAGCCCGCTGAGACGACCCCGCTCACCGCCCTGCGCTTCGCCGAGCTCTGCCAGCAGGCCGACCTGCCGCCGGGGGTGATCAACATCCTGCCCGGTGCCGGTGAGACCGGCGCCGCGGTCGTCGCGCACGACGACATCGACAAGGTGGCCTTCACCGGGTCGACGGAGGTCGGGCGCGGGATCGCCCGCGCCGTCGCGGGGACGCGAAAGCGCCTGACGCTCGAGCTCGGAGGCAAGGCAGCGAACATCGTCTTCGACGACGCGCCACTCGATCAGGCCGTCGAGGGCATCGTCGACGGCATCTTCTTCAACCAGGGGCACGTCTGCTGTGCCGGCTCCCGGCTCCTCGTGCAGGAGTCCGTCGAGGACCTCGTCATCGAGCGCCTCCAGGAACGGATGCGCACGCTGCGGCTCGGGGACCCGCTCGACAAGAACACGGACATCGGCGCGATCAACTCACGCGAGCAGCTCGAGCGCATCCGGGCCCTCGCCGATGCCGGGGAGGCCGAGGGCGCGCACCGCTGGGAGCTCGACTGCGAGCTCCCGGACCGGGGCCTGTGGTTCCGACCCACGGTGTTCACCCGGGTCGAGCAGTCCTCGCGCATCGCCCAGGAGGAGGTCTTCGGACCGGTGCTCGCGGTGCTCACCTTCCGGACGCCCGAAGAGGCCGTGGCGAAGGCCAACAACACGCCCTACGGCCTCTCGGCCGGGATCTGGACCGAGAAGGGCTCCCGCATCCTGTGGATGGCCGACCGGCTGCGAGCGGGCGTGGTCTGGGCGAACACCTTCAACCGCTTCGACCCCTCGAGCCCGTTCGGGGGCATGAAGGAGTCCGGCTTCGGACGCGAGGGCGGTCGCCAGGGGCTCGCCGCCTACCTGACGGAGGTCGGTGCATGAGCGAGCGCCTCGAGGTGCGCAAGACCTACAAGCTCGCCATCGGCGGGGCCTTCCCGCGGTCCGAGTCGGGTCGGACCTTCGAGGTGCGCTCGCACGACGGGGCGTTCCTCGCGAACGCCGCGCTCGCCTCGCGCAAGGACCTGCGTGATGCCGTGCGTGCGGCACGCGGGGCGTTCGCCGGCTGGTCGGGCGCGACGGCCTTCAACCGCGGGCAGATCCTCTACCGCGTGGCCGAGGTCCTCGAGGGACGACGGGCGCAGTTCGTGGACGAGCTGACCGCCATCGACGGCTCGAGCGTCTCCGACGCCGAGCGCGAGGTCTCGGCGGCCATCGACCGCTGGGTCTGGTACGCGGGATGGGCCGACAAGTTCGCGCAGGTCGTCGGCAACCCCAACCCCGTCGCGGGACCCTTCTTCAACCTCACCGTCCCCGAGCCGGTCGGGGTCGTCGGCATCGTCGCGCCGCAGCGCTCCGCCCTCCTCGGGCTCGTCTCGGTGGTGGCCCCGGCGCTCGTCGCCGGGGACACCGTCGTCGCCATCGCGAGCGAGCGGGCACCGCTGCCCGCGGTGACGCTCGCCGAGGTGCTCGCCACCTCGGACCTGCCGGGCGGGGTCGTCAACGTGCTGACCGGGTCGGTCGACGAGCTCGCCCCGGTGCTCGCAGGCCACCTCGACGTCGATGCGCTCGACCTCGCGGGCCTCGCGGGGCACGACACGACCGCGCTCGAGGTCGCTGCGGCCGAGGACCTCAAGCGCGTGGTCCGACCACCGTCGAGCGAGCCCGACTGGACGGCGGACCCGCCCGGGGCGGCGCGCATCACGGCGCTCTCGGACTTCAAGACCGTCTGGCACCCGAAGGGGACCTGAGTCGCGCGGGCCCGATGGTCGGGATCAGCGCTCGAGCACCCGCTCGACCCAGCGGCGCATCGGTGCGGAGAGCCCGGGCACGGCCGCGAGCCGCTCCGCCTCCTCCCGCTCGATCGCCACGTTGCGCCATGCGAGCGCGGTCGCGACGCTGATGCCGTGCTCCGGCCGCGCGACGACCTCGACCGGATCGCCTGCCGCGACCGCCCCGGGTTCGATGACGCGCAGGTAGGCGCCCGGACGTCCGGCACGGGTGAAGCGCTCGACCAGGTCCGGGAGGTCCCAGTGCCGGACGAAGGTCCGGCACGGCGTCCGCGGTGCGCTGACCTCGACCAAGGCCGTTCCCACGCGCCAGCGCTCGCCGATGCACGCACCGGAGACATCGAGGCCGACCGTGCGCAGGTTCTCACCGAGCGCGCCCGGAGGCACGGCCCGCTCGAGCTCCGCGGCCCAGTGGTCGGCATCCTCCGCGGCGTAGGCGTAGACGGCCTGATCGTCGTGGCCGTGGTGCTCGAGGTCGCCGCGCTCATCGCCGTCGAGGCCCGAGCGCCCCAGCGGGACCGGACCCCGGACCGGCCGCTTGTCGATCGCGGTCCGCTCGATGCGATCGCCGTCGCGGACCTCACGGGCCCGGGCGACGCAGACCGCGTCGACGCGCGCGCTCATCGTCGGGCTCCCGGTCGGTCCTCGGCCGCACCGAAGCGCCGCTCACGGCCCGCGTACTCGAGGATGCAGCGTCGGAGCTCCTCGCGCCCGAAGTCGGGCCAGAGCACCGGGGTGAACACGAGCTCGGCGTAGGCCGCCTGCCAGAGCAGGAAGTTCGACAGGCGGACCTCACCGGAGGTCCGGATCAGCAGATCGACGTCGGGCATCCCCGGATCGTCGAGCCGCGCGGCGATCGCGGCCTCATCCACGGCGGCGAGCCGGCCCGCCGCGAGGTCCTCGGCGGCAGCGCGGGCAGCACGGACGAGCTCCGCCCGGGCGCCGTAGTCGAAGGCGATGCGCAGGGTCATCCGGCCGTTGTCGGCCGTCCGCGCCTCCGTGCGCTCGATCAGCCGCACGAGCCGTGCCGGGACGGGGCGTGACCGGTTGCCGATGAAGCGGACCCGCACCGCGCGCTCGTCGAGCTCGTCGACCCGGCGCAGGAGCAGCGACTCGTTGAAGCCGAGCAGGAACCGGACCTCATCGACGGGGCGACGCCAGTTCTCCGTCGAGAACGCGAAGACCGTCAGGTCCGTGATGCCGAGTTCGAGGCAGGCCTCGACGGTCTCGAACAGCGCCGCCTCACCTGCCTCGTGCCCGGCGTTGCGGCGGAGTCCGCGCTGGTTCGCCCATCGCCCGTTGCCGTCCATGATGATGGCCACGTGACGCGGCAGCCGGTCCGGGGGCACCAGGGCGTCGTCGGTCACGGCATCGGACCCTCCGGGCGCTCGGACACGGATGCTAGTCCTGCGCTGCCGACGTTCCCGGGGCCGTCCGCCACGGGCGCTCGACCGCGTCGTAGCTGCGCAGGCGGCGGTCGAGGTGGTGCTCGACGAACGCGCGCGCGTAGGAGGCCGCCGTCCGCCGCGCCTCGGGGCGCTCGCGCGCCAGCGTCGGTAGGTCGCTCCACTCGGCACGAGCGCCGAGCAGACGGACCGCCTCGACGACGTCGGGCCCGACGGCACGCGTCCCCGCGGTGGCGCAGTCCGGGCACAACGTCCCGCCCCCCTTGACGCTGAGGAAGGCGTGCGGTCCTGGCGCGCGGCAGCGCGCGCACGCCTCGGTGAAGACGTGGAACCCGACGACCGATGCGATCCGGAGGAGCAGCGCGTCGACGAACACGCTCGGGTCCTCGGGGTCCGCCTCGAGGGCCGCGAGTCCGGAACGGAGCAGGAGGACGAGCGCCGCATCGGCCTCGCCCTCGTGGGCGACGAGGTCGACCAGTTCCACCATCACCGCCGCGGCCGCAGAACGGACATGGTCGGCCCGGATGGCGGCGTTCGACGCGACGAGCTCGACCTGCTGGACGACGTCGAGGGAGCGGCCACGATGCAGCTCGAGGTCGACGACCCCGTAGGGCTCCAGCCGTCCACCGAAGCGGCTGCCCGGCCGCCGCACGCCCTTGGCGACCGCTCGGACCTTCCCGTGCCCCTCCGTGAGGAGGTGGACGATCCGGTCCTTCTCACCGAGAGCGTGCACGCGCAGCACGATGCCGCGATCGCGGTAGCTCGCCACCGTCCTCCGCCCTCCTGCCCCTCGGTCGTCCGAGTCGTACCACGCCGTCCGTCGACCGCCCTCAGACCAGCGGCCAGGGCAGGTCGTGCCGTCCGGTCGGAGCGGGCAGGACCGCGAGCTCCGTCAGAGCGGCGACCCGCGCGGCGAGCACCTCGCGCTCCTCCTCGCTGAGCAGCGGCGCGAGCCGCTCCCCGAGCGTGCCCGCGAGGTCGGCCTCGAGCCTGACGAGCCGCTCGCGCACGCCGTCGGGCACGGGACGCCCCGCGAGTTGCCACACGACGGTGCGGAGCTTCGGCTCGACGTTGAGACAGACCCCGTGGTCGACGGCACGCAGCCGCCGCTCGACCGGGGACTCGCCGTGCTCGACGAGCACGTGCCCGGCCTTGCGGTCGGCGTTGTCGAGGACGAGGTCGAGGACGACGAGTTCCACCAGCCGATCGAGGAGGCCCTCCGAGGCGTCCTCGAGCAGGTGGAAGTAGTGCAGGTCCGGGTCGTGATCGATGAAGCGCTGCAGGCTCCCGGGTCCGAAGGGTCCGTCCTCGCGCAGGACCGTCGGCGGGATGAGGTCGAAGCCACCGGCGCGACTGACCTCGTAGGCCGCGACCTCGCGCCGGTGCAGCGTCCCGACGGGGAAGTCCCACAGCGGTCGCTCACCGCGGGCGGGCTTGTGCACGGCGAGGTCCTCGACCCCGTGCTCGCCGTCGCGGTCGGTCAAGCGCACGAGGAGCGTGGCGTTCGAGGCGTCGGTGAAGCGACCGACCACCTCGAACGGGGCCACCCGCAGGCGCGCGAGGTGGGCCTCCTCGGTCGACCCCGGACCGGCGGCGCTCACACCGTCAGGCGTCCGTGACCGTTGGTCGAGGGGCAGACGTGGCTGCCGTCCGGCTCGATCGGTCGTCCGCAGAGCTCACAGCGGGCCCGCCCCTCCCCCACGACCTCCGCCGCGTGGGCCGCGAGGCGCCGCGCCTGATCGAGGTCGAGCCCGATGCGCGCCTCGCGCTCCGGGCGCTCGTCCTCGGCGGCGAGCTCGGAGAGCTCGAGCGCGAATCGACCGCTCGCGCCATCGACCCCGACCGCGATCGCCCCGACCCGCCAGCGCGGCTCGAACGGCGCTCTCAGGTCCATCGCCGAACGGTCCCAGTCGGTCGCCGGACCGCTGCCCATGCGGACCAGGAGCTGGCCGAGGAGCTCGGAGAGCCCCTCGGCCTGGACCTTCTCGATGGCGAAGGTGACGCGTTCGCGCTCGTCCTCCGCCTGCAGGTGGAAGGCGCGGTCGCCCGGCACCCCGACGTAGCCGACCGTGACGAGGAACGGACGCTCCAGCTCGACGTCGAACACGCTCAGTCCTTCCCCGGCGCCGCCGGATCGGAGGTGTCGTTGCAGCGGAGCAGCGCCGGTGGCGCGCCCTGACCGAGGAGCACGACCGTGGAGGACGCGGGGTCGATCACGATGCGCTGGAAGAGGTCGAGGCCGAGGCCGAGGTGATGGGCGACCAGCGCCTTGATGACGTCGGCGTGGCTGACGAGGACGACGACCTCGCCGGCGTGGGCGGCGGCGATGCGCTCGGTCGCCTCGACCGCGCGCGACTGCGCCGCTCGCAAGGACTCGCCACCCGGGAAGGTCACGCGGGAGGGGGTGGCCTGCACGGTGCGCCACAGCGCTCGACGGCGGAGCTCCGCCAGCGGCCGGTCGGTCCAGGCCCCGAAGTCGACCTCACGGATGCCGCGCTCCACGCGGACCTTGAGCCCGTGCACGCGGGCGACCGGGCGTGCGGTCTCCATCGTGCGCTCGAGCGGCGAGGCGTAGACGGCGGTCACGGGCAGGTGGGCGAGGCGACGGGCCGCGGCCTCGGCCTGCCCGCGTCCGCGGGCGTCGAGGTGGACGCCCGGCGTCAGGCCTCCGAGTCGCCGACCGGTGGCCGGCGTGGTCGCGTGCCGCAGGAGCACGAGGGTCGTCGGGGGCGCCATGATCGCGTCAGTAGGCGCGCGCGAAGACGACCCGAGTGCCGTAGGCACTCGGTCGGCCGCACAGCACGCACGGCCCTTCCTCGGGTGCGCCGTCGACGGGGACGCAGCGTGGCGTGGCCGTGGTCCGCGCCTGCACGTCCGCCTCGCACTCCGGGCGCCCGCAGTGCAGCGCGTGGGCGAAGCCGTCCGCGACGCGGGCGGCGAACGCCTCGGCATCGTCGACACGGCTCGAGTGCGCGTCACGGAACTCGAGGGCGCGCGCGACGAGGAGGTCGTGGTAGGCGTCGAGGCGGGACGGCATGACCGAGACCAGCTCCGCGAAGGGCACGGCCGCCTTGATGGGGCGACCGGCGTTGTCGACGGGGCCGAGCCGCTCGGCGAGCAGTGCCTGCCCGGCCTCGAGGTCCCGCGGGCCGAGCTCGACCCGGACGGGGACCCCCTTGAGCTCCCAGTCGTTGAACTTGAAACCGGGCGAGGCATCGCGCGCATCGACGTGCGCCCGGACCCCGATGGCCGAGAGCTCGGCCGCGAGCTCACGGGCCTTGGCGAGGGGCGCGTCCCCCTCGGCGTCCCTCCCGATCGGGACGAGCACGACCTGGATCGGGGCCAGGCGCGGCGGGAGGACGAGCCCACGGTCGTCGCCGTGGGCGAGGATGACCGCACCGATCATCCTCGCCGACATGCCCCACGAGGTGGTGTGCGCGTGCTGCAGTTCGTTGTTCTCGTCCTGGAACGTGATGTCGAACGCGCGCGCGAAGTTGGTCCCGAGGTAGTGCGAGGTCCCCGACTGCAGCGCCTTCCCATCACGCATCATCCCCTCGATGGTGAAGGTGCGCACCGCCCCGGCGAAGCGCTCGCCCGGGGTCTTCTCCCCCCTGACCATCGGGATCGCGGCGACGTTCAGGGCGAACTCGGCGTAGACGTCGAACATCCGGAGGGTCTCCTCCATCGCCTCCGCCTCGGTGGCATGGGCCGTGTGGCCCTCCTGCCACAGGAACTCGGTGGTTCGCAGGAACATCCGGGGCCGAAGCTCCCAGCGCACGACGCTGTTCCAGAGGTTGATCAGGATGGGGAGGTCGCGGTAGGACGAGACCCACTTCGCGTACATCTCCCCGACGACCGTCTCGGAGGTCGGTCGGACGACCAGCGGCTCCTCGAGTTCCTTGCCGCCCCCGTGGGTGACCACGGCGAGCTCGGGCGCGAAGCCCTCGACGTGCTCGGCCTCGCGGCTGAGGTAGGACTCGGGGATGAACAGCGGGAAGTAGGCGTTGACGTGCCCGGTCGCCTTGAAGCGCGCGTCGAGCTGGCTCTGCAGCAGCTCCCAGATGGCGTAGCCGTAGGGACGGATGACCATGGTGCCCTTGGCCGGGCCTCGGTCGGCGAGCTCCGCCTTCAGGACGATCTCGTTGTACCAGGCCGAGACGTCCTCGCTCATGGGCGTGACGCCCAGCTCGCGCTTCTTCGCCATGGTCGTCACCTCGGAGCGGAGCGCGAGCCTACCGACGCCACCTCCGGCGCCCGTCGTGGTACCGCGACCCGCTAGAGGCCGAAGCGGCCGAGCTGGCGGGGGTCGCGCTGCCAGTCCGGGGCGACCTTGACGTGGGTCGTCAGATGGACCCGCACCCCGAGCAGTCGCTCGAGCTCGAGGCGGGCCTCGGTGCCGGCGCGCTTGAGCCGCTCCCCTCCCCGCCCGATGATGATCGGGCGCTGGGACTCGCGCTCGACGTGGATGACGGCATCGATGTGCACGAGGTCGTCACGGTCGGCGTCGGGCTCGATGCCATCGACCGTGACCGCGACCGAGTGCGGCAGCTCGTCGGCGAGGTCGTGCATGACCCGCTCGCGGACGATCTCCGCGGCGAGCACGCGATCGGGCTGGTCGGTGACGAGGTCGGGCGGCATGATGCGGGGCCCCTCGGGCAGATGCCCGATGAGGACCTCGACCAGCCGCTCGACGTTCTCGGCCGTGCCGGCCGAGACCGGCACCACGTCATCGAAGGCGACGCCCGCGCCGCGCAGCGCTTCGAGCCGGACGAGCTCCGGGATCAGGGCCTCGCGCGGGCGGACGCGGTCGATCTTGTTCGCGACGGCGACGACCGGGGTGTCGAGCCCCCGCGTCTCCTCGGCGAGGAAGCGGTCGCCCTCACCGATGCCCGCCGCGAGGTCCACGACGAGGACGACCACGTCGACCGACGACCAGCTCTCGCGCACCAGCTGGTTCATGCGGCGTGAGAGGAGCGAGCGCGGTCTCGAGAGGCCCGGCGTGTCGAGCAGGACGAGCTGGGCCTCGGGACGGGTGAGGACCCCGCGCACGGTCGTCCGCGTCGTGCCGGGCACGGGCGTGACGATCGCGACCTTCTGGCCGAGCAGCCGGTTGACGAGCGTCGACTTGCCGACGTTGGGACGCCCGACGATCGCGACGAGCCCCGCGCGGTGCCCGCTCGGCAGCTCGTCGCCGATTCCGGCGAGCAGGCGCTCGACGGCGAGCGCCTCGCCACCGCCCTCGGCGTCCGCCCGGGGGCTCAGTCCTCCTGCCCCTGCGCCAACCGGTGCGGCCCGAAGCCGTGCGGCAGGAGCTCGCCAATCGTCGCGACGAGCGGACGACCGCCGTCGCCGGACGAGTAGACGACCGCGTCCGGACCGAACTCGAAGATGGTCTGGCGGCAGGCGCCGCAGGGCGTGCAGGCGTCCTCGCCATCGCCGACCACCGCGACCGCGACGATCGGCCCGCGCACGCCCGCCGAGACCATGCCGACGATGGCGGACTGCTCGGCGCAGGTCGTCACGCGGTACGACGCGTTCTCCACGTTGACGCCCTCGAACACCGAGCCGTCCTCGGTGACGACGACGGCACCGACGTGGAACCCGGAGTAGGGCGCGTACGCGCGCGCGCGCACCGTCCTGGCGCGTCGGAGGAGGTCCGCCTCGTCGTAGGGCGGGCGTCCGGTCGAGCGCTCGGTCCTCATCGACGTCCCCCCTCAGGGCCTGCGTGACCCGAGCCTAGGGCGCGCTCACTCGAGGAACGTGCTGGCGTAGCGCGTCAGCGCCGCGAGGTGGTCGGACC
>JBEAQO010000021.1:0-12091 GCA_041163825.1 Actinomycetota bacterium
AGGAGCGAGGCGATGGGGTCGGGCAGGCCGAAGGTCGGACCGGACGGGCCGCCGAGGAAGAGCGTGACCGCCATCGCCGACATCACGACGACGGACATGAACTCCGCCAGCATGAACATCCCGAAGCGGAGCCCCGAGTACTCGGTGTGGAAGCCGCCGACGAGCTCGCCCTCCGCCTCCGCCAGGTCGAAGGGCGGACGGCTCGCCTCCGCGACCATGCCGATCACGAAGATCGCGAAGGCGGGGAAGAGCGGGATGGCGAACCAGCCGGGCATCCCCGCGATGACCCCGCTCCCCGACTGGGCGGCGACGATGTCCGAGACCCGCAGCGAACCGGCGGTGACGACCACGCTCGCGACCGCGAGCCCCTGGGCGATCTCGTAGCTGATCATCTGCGCGCTGGAGCGGATGCCACCGAGCAGCGGGTAGGGCGAGTTCGAGGCCCAGCCGGCGAGGAACACGCTGTAGACGTGGATGGAGCCCATCGCGAGGAACCACAGCACCCCGATGCCGAGGTCGGCGACGACGAGCGGGAAGGTCTCGCCCGCGATCGTGACCTCGGCCCCGATGGGGATCACGGCGACCGCGAGGAACCCAGCGACCACCCCGATCAACGGCGCGACCGTGAAGATGCCGCGGTTGACCATCCCGGGCGTGACGTCCTCCTTGAAGAACATCTTGATGCCGTCGACGAGCGTCTGCAGAGCCCCGAGCGGACCGACGCGGTTGGGGCCCAGACGCGACTGCATGCGCGCGACGACCCGTCGCTCGGCCCAGATCAGGACGGCCGTGAAGAGCAGGAAGTAGGCGAAGACGACGAGCGCCTGCACGACGGGGACCCAGAGCGGCGTCATGCGCGCACCCCCACGGCGACCGGCGCAGCACCCGACACCGCGTCCTGGGCCGGGGCGAGCGTGACGGCGATCCGGCCCTGCCCATCGGCGAGGACCGTCACCGAGGGCACCGTCGACCCACCGGGCAGCACCACCGCACCGGGCACGAGGTCCGGCGCGATCACGACGGGGAGCACGAGCGCCGCACCGGTCGCACCGGTGAGGACCGCCTCGTCGCCGTCGGAGAGCCCCCGGGCGGCGGCGTCGGCCGGGTTGACGAGCACGACCGGCGTCCGCGCCGTCGCGAGGAGGTCGTCGGCGCCGGCGAGCATCGTGCCGGTCCCCAGGAGCAGCGGACGGACGACCCCGACGAGCCCCTCCCCGCTCGCCCCCTGCGCCCCGGCCACCGAGGTCGTCCCGGTGAAGGGGTGCGGCGTCGCGCGCCGCCCGAGCCGCTCGCGCTCGGCGCGCAGGGACTCGAGGTCGGTGTCGAGCCGGTGTCCGAGGAGCGCCGCGAGGCGACCGACGATCTCGCGGTCGTCGAGCACCAGCTCGGGCCCGTCGACCGCACGGGAGAAGCGCTGCGCACGCCCCTCCCAGTCGGTGCGGGTCCCGGCGCGCTCCTGCGTCGCGGTCGCCGGCAGCACGACGTCGGCGTGGCCGACGATGGTGTCCGTGCGCGCGAGGTCCTGGACGATCACGGTGCCGACGCGCTCGAGCGCCGCACGCGCGAGCTCGGCGGAGCCGGCATCGCGCGCGAGGTCGACGCCGATCAGGTGCAGCACGTCGATGTCACCGGCCGCCGCGGCGCCGAGGATCGCCGCGAGGTCACGCCCCGGCGCGGCAGGAAGCGGTCCCCACACGGCCTCGAGCTCGGCGCGGTCCGCAGCGTCGTCGATCCGCCGTCCACCGGGCAGCGCGCCCGCGACGAGCCCGGCCTCGAGCGCGCCCCGCGCGCCGGCACGGCGCGGGACCCAGCCGAACGTGCCGGCCACGGCCTCGGCGAGGGCGGCGCCGGCGGCGATGCTGCCTGCACCGGCACGCTCACCGACCAGCACGGCGGGGCGCTCGGCCTCGGCGAGCGCGCGACCGACCTCCCCCTCACCAGCGGCCAGCGCCGAGAGCACCGCGGCCTCCGCGCCGGGGGCGGTCGGCACGTGGCGCCACGCGATCGGCGCGAGGGTCCCGGCGTGCGGGCCGACCACGACGATGCGCGCCGTGTGCTTGCGCCACGCCTTGCGCAACCGCAGGTGGAGGATCGGCACCTCCTCCTCCGGGTCGAGACCGGCGACGACGATCACCGGCGCGGCCCCGACGTCGTCGTAGGACGCGGACGGACGTGCCGCGAGCGCCGTGAGGTCGCCGACCTCGTCGTCGGTCGCGAGCGTGGTGCGGAAGTCGACATCGTCGCTCGCGAGCACGGTGCGCACGTAGCGCGAGACCAGGAGCGCGTCCTCGTCCGCCAGGCGCGAGCCGGTCACGACCGCGACGCGGCCGGGGCCGGCGGCCATCGCCTCGGTGATGGCCCTCGCCGCCACGCCGAGCGCCTCGCCCCAGCCCGCGTCGACGAGCACACCGTCACGGCGCAGCGCCGGACGGGTCAGGCGCGCCGGCGCGGTGAGATGCGTGAAGCCGAAGCGGCCCTTGTCGCAGGACCACTCCTCGTTGACGGCCATGTTCGTGCGCGCGAGCTGGCGCTGGATCTCGCCGCGGCGCGACTGGACGGTCAGGGTGCAGCCGGCCGAGCACTGGTCGCAGACGCTCGGCGTGGTGACGACATCGAAGGGTCGCGCCTTGAAGCGGTAGGAGGTCGAGGTCAGCGCACCGACGGGGCAGATCTGGATGACGTTGCCCGAGAAGTAGGACTCGTAGGGCTCGTCCTCGTAGATGGCGACCTGCTCCAGCGCGCCGCGCTCGAAGAGCTCGATGAACGGGTCGCCGGAGATCTGCTCGGAGAAGCGGGTGCAGCGCGCGCACAGCACGCAGCGCTCGCGGTCCAGAAGGATCTGGGGGCTGACCGCGACGGGCTTGTCGTAGCGGCGCTTCTGGTCGATGAAGCGCGAGGTGTTCGCGCCATGCTCGAGCGCCTGGTCCTGGAGCGGGCACTCGCCGCCCTTGTCGCACATCGGGCAGTCGAGCGGGTGGTTGACGAGCAGGAACTCGATGGTCCCGCGCTGACCGCGCCGTGCGACCTCGGAGGTCAGGTGGGTGCGCACGACCATGCCGGGCGCGACGGGGACCGTGCACGACATCACCGGCTTCGGCTGGCCCTCGACCTCCACGACGCACTGACGGCAGGCACCGACCGGGTCGAGCAGCGGGTGGTCGCAGAAGCGCGGGACGATCGTGCCGATGGTCTCGGCGGCCCGGATGATGAGGGTGCCCGCCGGGACGCTGACCTCGATGTCGTCGATGGTCAGCGTGACGAGCTCCTCGGCGCCCTCGACGCCCGCCCCCGCGGCGCTCACGCGCCACCTCCGGCGATCGCCGCGAGCGCCGCCTCGGCGCGGACCGGCTCGAGCGTCGGGAGGTCCCGGCGCGGCGGGGTGACCCCGAGCGGGCAGCGCCCGAGGCGCACGTGCGCCTCGTAGTCCTCGCGGAAGTGCGTGAGGCTCGAGACGATGGGCGATGTCATGCCGTCCCCGAGCGCGCAGAAGCTGCGACCGAAGATGTTGCCGCACAGCTCGAGGAGCAGGTCCAGGTCCTCCCGGCGCCCGTTGCCGGTCTCGATGCGGCGCAGGATCTGCGACAGCCAGAACCCGCCCTCGCGGCACGGCGTGCACTTGCCGCAGGACTCGTGCTCGTAGAACTCGGTGAAGCGCAGCGTCACGTCGACCACGCACGTCCGCTCCGAGTACACCATCAGCGCGCCCGTGCCGAGCAGCGAACCGGCTCCCTGGATGTCCTCGAAGGTGTAGGGCAGGTCGAGGTGCTCGGCGGTGAGCATCGGCGTCGACGAGCCGCCGGGGCAGAAGAACCGGACCTCGCGACCCTCGAGCATCCCGCCAGCGGCCTCGATCATGTCGCGGATCGGCGTCCCGAGCGCGAACTCGTAGTTCCCGGGCCGCGCGACCTCCCCCGAGATGCAGGTCAGCTTCACGCCGGGGCTCTTCTCGGTGCCCCACTGCGTGAACCACTCGGCACCGTGGCGCAGGAGGTAGGGGACCGTGGCGATGGACTCGACGTTGTTCACGCTGGTCGGGCAGCCGTAGAGGCCGTGCGAGGCGGGGAACGGCGGGCGCAGCCGCGGCTGCCCACGCCGACCCTCGAGCGAGTCGAGCAGCGCCGTCTCCTCGCCGCAGATGTACGCGCCGGCGGCGCGGTGCAGGGTCAGGTCGTAGCGCTTGCCGGATCCCATCACGTCCGCGCCGAGGTACCCCTTGGCGTAGGCCTCGCGGATGGCGGCGGCGAGCCGGCGACCGGCGAAGGCGAACTCGCCGCGCAGGTAGATGTAGCCCTGCTCGGACCCGATGGCGAGCCCACCGACGATCATCCCCTCGACGAGCGCGTGCGGGTCGCGCTCCATCAGCGGCCGGTCCTTGAACGTCCCGGGCTCGCCCTCGTCGGCGTTGCACACGAGGTAGACCGGCTTGCCGGTGCCCTGCGCGACGAAGGACCACTTCAGGCCGGTCGGGAAGCCCGCACCACCGCGACCGCGGAGCCCCGAGGCCTTGACGAGGTCGATGAGCTCGGAGGGCGCCATGGTCAGTGCGCGCCGGAGCCCCTCGTAGCCGCCGTGCTGCTCGTACACGTCGATGGTGTGGACGTCGGGCACGTCGTAGCGCGCCGAGAGCACGTGGACCTCGCCGGTGGCGCCCATCAGCGTCCCCCCTCCGTCGTCGCGGCCGCGCTGCGGAACAGCTCGCCGCCGTGACCGCTCGGGTCGCCGCCGGGGTGGGTCACGGGGATGTCGGTCTCGCCGCTGCGGTAGGCCGGCGGCACCGCGGCCTGCGCCTGTCGAAGTGCCGCGGCCGCGAGGTGCTCGTCGACGCCGTCGTCGATGCCCGAGAGCTCGCGCTCGACCGCACGGAAGGTCGGCGGCACCTCGCCCGACACGTTCGAGGCCGGAACCTCGCCCCTGGCGGCGGCCTCGAGCAGCGCCATCGCCTCGTCGTGGGTGACCGGCCCGTACATCTCGTAGTTGACCTGCACGACCGGGGCCGCGTCGCAGATGCCCAGGCACTCGGCGTGCTCGACCATCACCCCACGCTCACGGTCGATGTGCCCCCCGCAGGCGGCGACGTAGGACTCGTAGATCGCCTGGCCGCCCGCGATCTTGCAGGTCGGGTTCGTGCAGACGCTGAGGAGGTGGTCGCCGAAGGGCTCGCGCTTGTACATCGTGTAGAAGCTCGAGACCGACGCCACCTCGGCCTTCGTGAGCCCGAGCACCTCGGCCGCGAGCGCGATGCCGTCCTCGCTGACGTACCCCTCCTCGGCCTGCACGAGGTGGAGGATCGGCAGCAGGGCCGAGCGCGCCATCGGGTACCGACGCGCGAGGACGAGCGCCTCCTCGCGCGTGCGCTCCGTGATCGGCATCTCGTGCTCCTGCGGTGCGGTCGGTGCGGGTCGGTGCGGGGACGAGCGGGTCCGCCCGTGGACGTTCGGGGCGGCCTAGCGGTCGACACCGCCCATCACGGGGTCGATGGAGGCGACCACCGCGACGACATCGGCGACCTGGTGGCCGCGCGACATCTCGTCGGCCGCCTGGAGGTTGACGAAGGAGGGTTCGCGCACGTGCACCCGGTAGGGCTTGTTGGTCCCGACCGAGGTGATCGCGTAGCCGAGCTCCCCGCGGGGCGACTCGACGGCGACGTAGGTCTGCCCGGCGGGGACCGTGAAGCCCTGGGTGACGAGCTTGAAGTGGTTGATCAGGGCCTCCATCGACTCGCCCATGATGTGGCGGATGTAGGCCGGGTCGTTGCCGACGCCGTCGGCGCCGAGCGACTGCTGCGAGGGCCAAGCGATGCGCTTGTCCGCGACCATCACCGGTCCGCCCGGCAGCGTGTCGAGGGCCTGACGGACGATCCGCATCGACTGGCGCATCTCCTCCATGCGCACGAGGAAGCGTGCGAAGGAGTCACCGGCGGTCTCGGTGACGACGTCGAACTCGTACTGCTCGATGCCGCAGTAGGGCGCCGCCTTGCGCAGGTCCCAGGGCACGCCGGCAGCACGGAGCAGCGGACCGGTCACGCCGAGCTCGAGGCAGGCCTCCGCGTCGATGACGCCGATGCCGCGCAGCCGGTCGTTCCAGATCGGGTTCTCGAGCAGCAGGTCCTCGAACTCGCCGAGCCGCTCGGGCAGCCGCGCCAGCAGCGCCTCGCAGCGCTCGACGAAGTCGGCCGTCACGTCGGTGGCGAGCCCACCGGGACGGATGTAGGCGTGGTTCATGCGCAGCCCGGACTGCGACTCGAAGAGGTCGAGGATGTGCTCGCGCTCGCGGAAGCCGTAGGTCATCACCGTCGTCGAGCCGAGCTCCATCCCGCCGGTCGCCAGCCACACGAGGTGGCTCGCGATGCGGTTGAACTCGGTCAGGATCACGCGGATCGCCTGCGCGCGCTCCGGCGCCTCGATGCCGAGCAGGTCCTCGATGGCCAGGCAGTAGGCGAGCTCGTTGAACAGCGGCGAGAGGTAGTCCATCCGGGTCACGAACGTCGTGCCCTGGACCCAGGTGCGGTACTCGGCGCTCTTCTCGATGCCCGTGTGGAGGTAGCCGATGATCGGCGAGAGCCGCGTCACGGTCTCGCCGTCGAGCTCGAGCACGAGGCGCAGGACCCCGTGCGTGGAGGGGTGCTGCGGCCCCATGTTGACCGTCAGCCGCTCGTCCTTGACCGCGTCGACGACCGACTCCCAGTCGGCACCCTCGACGAAGACCTCGTCGTCGCTGGTCAGGCCCGAGCGCAGTGCGGCGATGGTGGGATCGGCGACCATCAGCGCACCACGTCGCGCAGGTCGCGCTCGTCGGGGGGCGGCACGACCGCATCGTTGGCGTAGGGGATGTCGACCCCACCGAGCGGGTAGTCCTTGCGCTGCGGGTGGCCGGCCCAGTCGTCCGGCATCAGGATGCGCGTGAGGGCCGGGTGCCCCTCGAACTCGACCCCGAAGAGGTCGAAGACCTCGCGCTCGTGGAAGTCCGCGGTCCGGAAGACGCCCGTCACCGAGGGCAGGCGCGGCGCGGTGTCCGGGGTGGCGGTCACGACGCGGAGGAGGTGGTTGCGCGCGACGGAGCGCAGGGTGTAGAGCACCTCGATCATCCCGAGCTCGCGCTCGACGCGGTAGTCGGGCCAACCGGTCGTCGAGCGCTGCCGTTCGATGACGAGCTCGCCCGCGGGCCAGTGCACCGCGGAGAGGTCGGCGAGCAGCGCGCAGGCGAGCTCCTCGTCGTCACGGCAGTACGTGAGGACCCCGACGAGCTCGCTCGCTGCGACGTGGACGACGAGCGGGCCCCGCTCGGCGAGCTCGGTGCGCACGGACGGGAAGCGTGCCGTGATGCGCTCGGCGAGCTCCTCGTGGGAGCGCGCGGGTGCGGTGAGCCCGTGGCCGGGCGCGGGCACGGCGGCCCCGATCAGGGCGCTCACGACTTCGCCGCCTGCTCGGCGAACGTCTCCCCGCGGATGCGGTCGTGGAGCTTGAGGATCCCGTCGAGCAGCATCTCCGGGCGCGGCGGGCAGCCCGGCACGTACATGTCGACCGGGACGACGTGGTCGACGCCCTGCACGAGCGCGTAGTTGTTGAACATGCCGCCCGAGGTCGCGCAGACCCCCATCGACAGCACCCACTTCGGGTCGGACATCTGGTCGTAGATGCGCCGCAGCACGGGCGCCATCTTGTGCGAGACGCGTCCCGCGACGATCATGAGGTCCGCCTGGCGCGGCGAGGCGCGGAAGACCTCCATGCCGAAGCGCGCGATGTCGTGACGCGGTCCGCCGGTCGCCATCATCTCGATCGCGCAGCAGGCGAGCCCGAAGGTCGCCGGCCACAGCGACGTCGAGCGCGCGTAGTTCACGAAGCGCTCGAGGTTCGTGAGCAGCACGCCGTTGGGCAGCTTGTCCTCTAGTCCCATTCGAGCCCTCCCCGTCCGAGCTCGTAGACGAAGGCGACGGCCAGGACCGCGACGAAGGCGACCATCGGCACGAAGCCGGCCCAGCCGAGCTCGCGCAGGACGACCGCCCACGGGTAGACGAACACGGCCTCGATGTCGAAGACCAGGAAGAGCATCGCCACGAGGTAGAACTTCACGCTGAAGCGCGTGCCGCGCACCCGGGCGAGCGGTGCGTTGCCCGACTCGTAGGGGGCGAGCTTCGTCGGGTTGGGCTTGCGCGGACCGACCAGGCTCGAGACGGCGATGGACCCCACCGCGAAGGCGACCGCGACGGCGAGGAGCACGAGGACGGGAAGGAACTCCGCCATCACCGCGCTCCTCCGGGACCGTCCGGCACCGTCCGACGGGCCGCCACCGGCCGACCGTCCCGGCCCGCCCTGGTCCGGCCCCCCATCGTAGGAGCCCTCATGCGGCCGGCGCCAACCGCTGCAGGGTGTTGATGACCGCGTCCTTGGCGTCCGAGGGATCGCGGTCGGTCAGGTGGGCCATCAGCTTGAAGACGAGCTCCATCAGGGGACGGTGGGGCATGCCGTACTCCGTGCAGACGTGCATCACCCGGGGGTCCCCGACCAGCTCGGCGAAGACGCGCCCGAGGGAGTAGTAGCCGCCCCAGCGCGCCCGCAGCTCCCGGTCGTAGCGGTCGAGGTCGGCCGTGCGACGCGTCGAGAGCGCGTGGTCGACGACGTCCGCGGCCAGCGCCGCCGCCTCCATCGCGTAGGAGATGCCCTCGCCGTTGAACGGGTTGACCATGCCACCGCTGTCACCGACCATCAGGACCCCGCGGTCGTGCAGCGGCGTGCGGTTGAAGCCCATCGGGATCGGTCCGGAGCGCACGCGCTCGAGGCGCGCGTCCTCGGTCGTGCCCCACTCCTCCGCCATCCCGCCGGCCCACGACACGAGCAGCCGGCGGTAGTCGACGTCCTGGAACTCGCGCGAGGTCGACAGCAGCCCGAGCCCGACGTTGATCGTGCCGTCGTCGAGCGGGAACACCCAGCCGTAGCCGGACAGCAGCCTCCCCTCCGCGTCCTTGAGGTCGAGGAAGGAGCTGATCCACTCGTCGGTCGAACGCTCGGAGCGGTAGTACGCCCGCGCGGCGACGGCCATCGGACGCTCCGGACGGCGCAGGATGCCGAGCCGCTTCGCCATCGCGCCGCTCGCGCCGTCGGCCGCGATGACCACGGGTGCGAGCACCTCACCGGTCGCACCGTCGGCGTCGCGCCACGTCACGCCGGTCACGCGCGACTCCGCCGTGTCGCGCCAGACCGGTCCGGTGACGGTCACGCCCTCGATGAGCTCGGCACCGGCACGCTCCGCCGCGCGGGCGATTGCCTCGTCGAACACGCGGCGCGTCGCCGTACCGCCCCAGTCGGGCCAGTCCTCGAGCTCCGGCCACGGGAGCTCCATCACGGTGCGCCCGCCGTGGATGCGAAGGCCCTTCTGCGTCGCCCAGCCGTCGACCCGTCCGTTGGCCTCATCGACGAGCCCGAGGTCGAGGAGCTCCTTGATCACGCGCGGGGTGAGCCCGTCACCGCAGACCTTGTCGCGCGGGAAGCGCTCCTTCTCGAGGAGCACGACGTCGTGCCCGCGATGCGCGAGGTGCGCCGCCGCGGCGGCCCCACCGGGGCCGGCACCGACGACGACCACGTCCGCACGCGCTCGCACCACGGTCCTCCGGAGCACCTCGGGCCGGAACGGGCCGACGGCCGAGCTCATCCCGCCCGCACTCGTCCGTGACGGAACCGCCCGCTCGAAGAACGAGTGTACCGAGCACTACGCTGCCTCCCGTCCGCATCCGTCCCGAGGAGCCTCGAACCGCATGCCCTCGCGCTCCCCGTCGGACCCGCACGTCGTCGTCGTCATCCCGGCGCACAACGAGGAGGAGCTCCTCGGCCGGACGATCGCTGCCATCCCGAGGAGCATCCCGGGGGTCGACCGCGTCACGATCCTGGTCATCGATGACGGGAGCCATGACGCCACCGCGGCGGCCGCCCGGGACGCCGACGTCGTCGTCCGCCACACCGTGAACCGTGGGCTCGCCCGCACGTTCATGACGGGGCTGCATGCCGCGCTCGACCTCGGCGCCGATGTCATCGTCACCACCGATGCCGACGACCAGTACCGGGCCGACGGCATCCCCGCCCTCCTCGCACCCATCCTCGCCGGGGAGGCCGACCTCGTCATCGGACGTCGGGACCTCCACGACTCCGACGCCTACGACGCACCGAAGCGACTCGCGCACCGCATCGGTCGGCTGGCGGTCCGGCTCGCCGGCGGGCAGGACGTCCCCGACCCGCCGAGCGGGTTCCGAGCGATGACCGCCGCGGTCGCGGCCCGCACGTTCGTCCACAGCGACTTCACCTACACCCTCGAGACCACGATCCACGCCGCGCGCAACGGCTTCGCGATCCGATCGGTCGGGATCGACGTCAACCCGGTGGCGCGCCCGTCCCGGCTGTTCCGGGCGTGGCCGGTCTACGTGCTGCGCAGCATCAGCACCATCCTCCGCATCGGTGTGCTGCACCGGCCCTTCCGGGTCTTCGCCAGCATCTCCGCGCTGCTGTTCGTCCCGGCGGTCGTGATGGTCGGACGCTTCGTCGTCGGATGGCTGCGCTACGGGAGCACCTCGCGCGAGGCCTCGCTCATCGTCGGGGTCATCCTCCTCGGTCTCGCGCTGCAGTTCCTGCTCACGGCGTTCGTGATGGACTCGCTGCGCGCGAACCGGGGGCTCCTCGAGGAGCAGCGTGCGATCCGGGCACTCGAGCGCAGTCGCCGTCGGCGCGAGCCGGACCCCACGTCCCCCGGTCGGGTGCGCTAGGCGGCGGTCCCGCGCCGGACCCCACGATGGACGGCGACGATGCCGCCCGTCAGGTCTCGCACGTCGATGGCGTCGTAGCCGGCCGCTGCCATCCACCCGGCGACCACCTCGCGCGACGGCCAGGCCAGGATGGAATCGGCCAGGTAGCGGTAGGCCGGCGCCGAGGAGGACACGAGGGCCGCCGCCCGAGGGAGGAGCCCGACGAGGTAGCGCCGGTAGACCGCTCGGAACGGCGGCCACGTCGGGTCCGCGAACTCGCAGATGACGAGTCGGCCCCCCGGGACCGTGACGCGCGCGAACTCCCGCAGCGCCGCCTCCGGGTCGGGGACGTTGCGCAACCCGAACGAGATCGTCACCGCCTCGAAGGACGCATCCGGGAACGGCAGGGCGAGGGCATCGCCGACGACCCACCCGATCGCACGACGGCGCGCGTCGCGCGCGGCACGACGCGCGCCCTCGTGGAGCATGTTGAAGGACAGGTCGAGGGCGGTCACCGCGGCGGCACCGCGACGAACGAGCTCGACCGCGACGTTGCCGGGTCCGGCCGCGACGTCGAGGACACGGGCACCGAGCGGGTCCGCCGCCGCCGCCGTCACGCGCCGCCACCGGCCGTCCTGGCCCAGCGAGAGCACGCGGTTCGCGACGTCGTAGCGCGGCGCGACACGGTCGAACATCGCCTGGACGAGCGCGGCATCCTTGCCGTCGCGGCCGGCAGCCGGCAACCGATCCACCACGTCGCTCCCGCTCGGCCGCCATCGGCGACCCCGGGATCGCGTGTCGCGGCAGGGGCAGGCTATCGACCGCGCTCCGGCGACCCACGCCCGCGTCCGCGCGGACCCCGCCGGTAGGCTCCCGCGAACGGCCCGGAGGCGCGCAGTCCGTGGAGCACTACGTCACGCTCTTCGACGCCCGCTACGCACCGCAGGGGCTCGCCCTGCACGCATCGCTGCAGCGTCACGCGGGCCCCCATCGGCTCTGGGTGCTGTGCATGGACGAGGAGGCCGAGCGCCTGCTCGATGAGCTGCGCCTCCCCGACGTCTCGACGGTCCCGCTGCGGGAGATCGAGACGGACGCGCTTCGCGCATCGCGATCGACGCAGACGGTCGCGGAGTACTGCTGGACCGTGACGCCGTTCACCTTCGATGCCGTCCTCGACCGTGCACCGGACGCCGAGCGCGTGACCTACGTCGACGCGGACGTCTGGCTGCGTCGCTCGCCGGCCCCCGTGCTGGCACGGTTCACCGAGACCGGTGCCGCCGTCCTGCTGACGGAGCACGCCTACGCGCCGGAGCACGACAACTCGGCGCGCAGCGGCCGCTTCTGCGTGCAGTTCCTCACCATGGT
>JBEAQO010000022.1:0-3304 GCA_041163825.1 Actinomycetota bacterium
AGCTGCTGCGCGATGCGGCCCCTCTCGTCCCGATCGTCACGCTCGCCGACCAGCGTGTCCTCGATGGCCGCCACGTCGCGCTCGACGTCGCGTTCACCTGGTCCGAGGCGTTCCACGACGATCGGCTGCGCTCCTACGTGAACGTCGTGCGCACCGCGGACGGCGGGACCCACGAGGAGGGCTTCCGGCGGGCGCTCACGACGACGCTGAACCGCTTCGGCCGCGACTCCGGCGCGCTCAAGCGCAACGACCCCAACCTCACCGGCGACGACGTGCGCGAGGGCCTCGTCGCGGTGGTGTCGCTGAAGTTCCCCGAGCCGCAGTTCGAGGGCCAGACGAAGGGCCGGCTCGGCTCCACCCTCGCTCGCACCTACGTCGAGCAGGTCGTCAGCGAGGCGCTGGCCGCCTGGCTCGCAGGCCACAGCGCGCACGGACGCCGCATCATCAAGCGCGCCGCCGTCGCCGCCCAGGCACGTCAGGCGGCCAAGGCCGCCCGCGAGATGACCCGCCGCAAGGGGCTCCTCGATGTGCAGTCGGCGGGCCTGCCCGGCAAGCTCGCCGACTGCACGTCCCGCGACCCCTCGGAGACCGAGCTCTACGTCGTCGAGGGGGACTCGGCCGGCGGCTCGTCGAAGCTCGCCCGGGACCGCCACACGCAGGCGATCCTGCCGCTTCGCGGCAAGGTCCTCAACGTGGAGAAGGCCCAGCTGACCAAGGTGCTCGAGAACGCCGAGATCCAGGCGCTCATCAAGGCCATCGGGACCGGCATCGGCGAGGCCTACGACCCCGAACGGCTGCGCTACGAGCGCATCGTGCTCATGGCCGACGCCGACGTCGACGGGGGCCACATCACGACGCTGCTCCTGACGTTCTTCTTCCGGCAGATGCGTCCGTTGATCGAGAGCGGTCACCTCTACCTCGCCCAGCCGCCCCTCTACCAGCTGCGCAAGGGCGAGACGGTCGCCTACGCGATGGACGACGCCGAGCGCGACCGAGCGCTCTCAACGACGTTCAAGGGCAGGTCGAACGTCGAGGTCCAGCGCTTCAAGGGCCTGGGCGAGATGGACGCCGAGCAGCTCTGGGCGACCACGATGGATCCGGCCCGACGCACCCTGCTGCGGGTCGGGGTCGACGACGCCGAGCGCGCCGATGCGCTCTTCCCGCTGCTGATGGGCAACCAGACCGAACCACGACGGGAGTGGATCGTGACCAACGCGCAGTTCGCCGCGAACGTGGACGCCTGATGGCCACGCCGAGGGAGCCGTCGGGATCGTCCGCGCGCAGCGGCGGTCGCAGCGGCGGTCGTGCGGCCGCGAAGGCGACACCGAAGGCTGCGGGGAGCTCCGCGGCGACGCCCGGCGGTGCCACGACGACGCGCGCCCGCAGGAAGGGGGCCGGTCAGGCCACCCTCGATGGGCTCGTCGGAGGGCGCGTCCTCGACGTCGCGCTCGAGGACCGCATGGAGCAGGCGTTCCTCGACTACTCGATGTCGGTCATCGTCGGGCGCGCGCTGCCCGATGCCCGTGACGGCCTCAAGCCCGTCCAGCGTCGGATCCTCTACTCGATGTGGGAGTCGGGCCTGCGCCCCGACCGTCCCTACCGCAAGTGCGCCTCGGCCGTCGGCGAGGTGATGAAGTCCTACCACCCGCACGGTGACACCTCGATCTACGACGCCCTCGTGCGCATGGCCCAGGACTTCGCGACGCGCGACCCGCTGATCGATGGCCACGGGAACTTCGGCTCCATCGACGGCGACCCGGCCGCCGCGATGCGCTACACGGAGGCGCGCCTCTCCTCGCTCGCGATGGTCCTGCTCGACGGCATCGACGAGGACACCGTCGACCACGTCGCGAACTACGACGGCTACGCGACCGAACCGACGGTCCTGCCCGCGCGGTTCCCGAACCTGCTGGTGAACGGCGCCTCGGGCATCGCGGTGGGCATGGCGACCAACATCCCGCCCCACAACCTCGGCGAGGTCATCGACGCGTGCCTCCTGCTGATCAGGAAGCCCGGCGCGACCATCGACGAGCTCATGCGCCACGTCCCCGCGCCCGACTTCCCTACCGGCGGTCGCATCCTCGCCGGCCCCGGCATCCGGGACGCCTACGTCTCCGGACGCGGCGCGGTCACCGTCGAGGCGATCGCGACCACCGAGACCAGGAGCGGCAACCTCCCCCGCATCATCATCACCGAGATCCCCTACCAGCTGAACAAGAGCGCGATGCTCGAGCGCATGGCCGACCTCGTGGCCAAGCGCACGCTCGAGGAGGTCCGGGACCTGCGCGACGAGTCCTCGCGCGACGGCATGCGGGTCGTGATCGAGCTCAAGCGCGGCGCGGACCCCGCCACCGTGCTGAAGAAGCTCTTCCGCCACACCGATCTGCGCTCCAACTTCAACGTGAACCTCGTCGCGCTCGTCGACGGGGCCCCACGGACGCTGGGGCTCCGCGAGGCCCTCGTCGCCTACCTCGAGCACCAGCGCGAGGTGCTCACCCGCCGCACCCGCCATCGCCTCGAGCGTGCCCGTGCGCGCGCCCACGTCCTCGAGGGGCTGCTCCGCGCCATCGACGAGCTCGACGCGGTCATCAAGCTCATTCGGGGCTCGAAGTCGGCGGCCGTGGCCAAGCAGGGCCTGATGGAGCGCTTCGACCTCTCCGAGGTCCAGGCACAGGCCGTGCTCGACATGCAGCTCCGGCGGCTCGCCGCCCTCGAGCGCAGCGAGCTCGAGGACGAGTATCAGGGACTCGTGGCCCTGATCGCCGACCTCGAGCGCATCCTCGGGGACACGAAGGTGCTCGATGCCCTGCTCGTCGACGAGCTCAAGGACATCAAGCGCCTCCACGCCACCCCGCGCCGATCCCGGCTCGAGGAGGGCGGGCCCGGCGACGAGGACGACGGCGACGAGGCGCCCGCACCCTTCGAGGCGCAGGAGGTGACGGTCACCGTCACGCGCGGTGGCGTCGTCCGCTCGCTCGCGCGGCGCCGGACGACCCCCGCCCACCCCGCGCCGTCGGACCCGCTCGCGGCGGTCGTGCGCACGACCACGGCCTCGGCGCTGCTCCTCATCGACGCCGCCGGGGCGGGGCACCGCATCGCGGTCGCCGACGTCCCCATCACCCGGCCGGGCCAGCGCGGCACCTCGGTCGCGGGGCTCCTCGGCGGCGCGCCCGCGGCACCCATCGTCGGCGCGGTCGTGCTCGACCCCGAGGCCGCGGAGGCAGCGCTCGTCACCGCGAGCGCGAGCGGGCAGGTCAAGCGCACCCTGCTCTCCGAGTTCCTCGGCGTGCGCCAGCGATCGATC
>JBEAQO010000023.1:0-12590 GCA_041163825.1 Actinomycetota bacterium
TGCCGATGGCGGCCCTCCGTGGGGCGCGGTAGGCTGCCCGGGCCGGACGCCGGCGACCGGGAGGCACCTCCGCGTCGCGCCCGAGCACCTCGACGATCGGCCCGGGACCCGGGTCCGTCCCGGAAGGCCGCACCGTGAAGCGCACGTTCCAACCGAACAACCGTCGGCGCGCCCGCAAGCACGGGTTCCGCGCGCGCATGCGCACCCGTGCCGGTCAGGCGATCCTCAAGGCTCGCCGTCGTCGCGGCCGGGCCAGGCTCTCGGCCTGAGCCTTCGTGTCGCCCACGACCTCGGTGCCCGTCCCGGTACCTCCCGCGGTCACGGTCGGGCGGCTGCGTTCCGGGCGGGACATCGATGCCGTCCTCGGGGCGCGGCGCCGACGCGGGGGCGAGCTCGCCGTCCTGCATGCGCTTCGGCCCTCGGCCGCTGCGGCTGACACCGTCCGCGTGGCGGTGGTCGCCTCGAAGCGCGTGGGGTCCGCGGTGCGCCGCAACCGCGCGAAGCGCCTGCTGCGCGAGGCCGCGCACCGCACCCCCTGGGTGGGTGGTCTCGACGCGGTCCTGATCGCACGTCCGGGCTGCGCGGAGCGCACTGCGGAGGAGGTCAGCGCCGAGGTCGACGCCCTCGCGGCGGCGCTCGGCGTCGTCCGGGACGACGGTCGGGTCCGTGACGGTGCCGTGGTCCGCGATGGGGATGCGGCGTGACCGCCGTCCTCCGACGGAGCCTCGTGGCCCTCCTCGCCGTCCCGGTCCGGCTGTGGCGGCTGAGCGCGCCGATGCGGACCCCACGGTGTCGCTTCCACCCGACGTGCTCCACCTACGCGCTCGAGGCCCTCACGCTGCACGGGCCGGTGCGCGGGACGTGGCTCGCCGGTCGCCGCCTGCTGCGCTGCCACCCCTGGAACCCGGGAGGGATCGACCACGTCCCTCCGGTCCGATCGTCACGGGAGCCCGTCGATGCTTGAGTTCTTCGCCCCGGTCCTGGACGCCTTCTCGGGGCTCCTGGGGGGCCTCCAGGGGGTCTTCGAGGCCATCTTCCCGGGAGCCGGCTGGGGCTGGGCGATCATCGCCCTGACTCTGATCGTCCGCGTCGCGCTGCTCCCGCTCGCCATCAAGCAGACGCGATCGATGCGCGCGATGACCGCCCTGCAGCCGCAGGTCAAGGCGTTGCAGGACAAGTACAAGGTCGACCGCGAGCTCATGCGCCGTGACCCGGAGAAGTACCGGGCCCGCAAGCAGAAGCTCAACGAGGAGTTGATGGGCCTCTACCAGCGGGAGGGCGTCAACCCGGCGGCGAGCTGCTTGCCGCTCCTCGCACAGGCACCGATCTTCCTCGCGCTGTTCTGGACGCTCCAGCTGGAGGACTCCCTCGAGCGCGCGGAGTTCTACTTCTTCACGGCGGTCGGTGATGGCGGCCTGACGATGACCGTCACGGAGGCCGGCTGGCCGGGATGGCTCCTGATCCTGATCATGTCCGGGACGATGTTCTGGTCCCAGAAGCAGATGATGGCCCGCAACGCCGCGAACAACGGGGGCGACAACCCGATGGCGCAGCAGCAGAGGATCCTGCTCTACGTCATGCCGGTCTTCCTCGCGGTCATCTCGATCAACTTCCCGGTCGGCGTCGTCCTCTACTGGGCGACCACGAACGTGTGGCAGGTCGCGCAGCAGGCGATCATCCTGCGCGAGGTGAAGCACGAGGTCGACGTCGCCGCGCGGCGGGGCGGGGGTGGGGAGGGCGCGGACCGCCCGCGCTCCCCCGGCGCCTCCTCCGGTCGCCGCGACGGCATCGTCGCGTCAGCTGCGACGGGTGATGCCTCGGACGGCGCGCCGGACGACGAGGGGGACCTCGGGGACGGCGGTGCCGGCGACGGCGGTGCCCGTGGTGGACCGGGCCAGGAGCCGGGCCCGGGGGGTGGGGGCAACGGTGGACCCGCCCGCCCACGGCTCCCACGTCGCGGAGGTGGACGATGAGCCCGAGGTTCGGACGCGGTGAGGACGAGGCGTCAGGCGCCCCGGACCCCGCTCGAGATGCGCTGGAGCGGGCGCTCGCGGGCGCCCTCGCGCGGGCGGCGGGGGTGGCCCCGGAGGACGTGCGCGTCCGGGTCGAGGGGGTGCGGGCGGAGGACGTCGAGCTGCCGTTCGAGGTGCGGCACGATGGGGAACCCGGAGCGGGATCCGCGAGGGGTGCCGAGGTCGGGTCCGAACCGGCCGAGGCTGAGCCGGCCGAGGTCGAGGCCGAGTCGTACGAGGCCGACGTGGCGGACGCGCCGGACGGGCCGATCGATCTCGATGCCCAGGTCGAGGCGGCGGCCGACTTCCTCGAGGGGCTCCTCGATGCCTTCGACCTCGACGGTGACCTGCAGTTGCGCGTGCTCGCGGACCGCGCGGAGGTGGAGATCACCGATGCCGGTGAGGGAGTGCTGATCGGACGGCGGGGGCAGACCCTGGAGGCGATCCAGGAACTCACGCGCTCGGCGCTCCAGCGCCGCTTCCAGCAGCGGGCGCAGGTCGTCGTCGACGTCGACGGGTACCGCGCCCGGCGCATCGAGCGGTTGCTCGAGCGGACCGACGACGCGATCGACGAGGTGCGCGAGACGGGCGAGGCGCAGCGACTCGAGCCGATGGACGCCTTCGAGCGCAAGGTCGTCCATCAGCGGGTCGCTGAGGCCGGCGGCCTCGTCAGCAACAGCTTCGGCCGGGAACCCGGTCGGCGCGTCATCATCGAGCCCGCCTGACGGGCCGGGTGTCCGACCCGTCGGTCGCGGCCACGCGCCCCCGATCGTCCGACGCGTCCCCCGTATGACCCCGCTGTCCGCGCACCGGCGGTCGCCGCCGTCCCATCGGCGGGTCGACGCGCGCCGTCGCCGTGACACCCACCTCGACCACAGGTCGACCCTTCCGGACCCTCGACCGAGCGAAGTGACGTCGGCAACTACTGTGGTAGTACCCCTGTCGTCCGACGCTCGCGCCTCGCGGGTCCCGGAGCGGGGCACCGCCGATCGCAGGGCGCCATCCACAACACCTGTGGATGACGCGGGGGAACTGTGGATGGAGGCAGGGTGGCGCTGTGGATACGACGGCGATCCGCGGGACGTGGCGCTTCGCTCCACGGTCCCAGCGGGTGACCGCGGGGTCGCGATCCGGCCATCTCCGCGATCGCGGGACTCGGTCCTCGAGGGAGGTCGCGCCGAGCGGGGGGGCGTCACGGGGAGGAGCGGGCACGATCTCGAGACCGGGCCCGCTGCCTGATCGAGCGTGTCGCACGGCCGCCGGGGATGGGTGCGACGGCGCACCGGACGTCGGTAAGGCACTGGATCGTCCCGAGCTCGGGCGGCGGGAGGTCGCCAGGGGGGCCGGCACCCCCCGGCTGGCGGACGGTGCGGGTGGTCGGGGTGCGTGGGCCCGGATGACGGCGGCAGGTTTGATCGTCGGGGGGTCACCCCGGAGTCGGCGGATCCGTGCACAGGAACGACGGGGCAGGGGCACGTGGCGGGTCCGTGGACGGGTGGCGGTTCCACGTGGAACGATGCGGGAACAACGGCACGCTGTCGGACGTGATGCCGGCGTGTCGAGTGACAGGGCCGGGGAGCGATGCCGACCCTGCCCCAGGATCGCGGCTCGAACCGGTCCTCCGCGGGTCCTGCGCCCCTGTTCCACGTGGAACGCCGCCGATGCGCGTGAGCCCACGCCCGCGTTCCACGTGGAACCAGGGCGCACACTGCCGCTGGGCTACGCTCCGCACCCTCAGGGCTGGCGGTTCACGACGGGACGGGTGAGGGACGCCTGTGGAGAGTGGAACCGAGGCGATCCTCGAGCGCTACGCCCGCATGGTCGCAGACTCTCCCCACAACCTCGTCTCTCGAGCGGCGCGCGCTGAGCTCTCGACACGCCACGTCCCTGAGGCCGTCCGGTTCGCCCGCGAACTCCCGGGACCCGGTCGCCTCCTCGATGTCGGATCGGGAGGCGGACTCCCCGGCTTGGTCATCGCCATCGTGCGGCCGGACCTGGAGGTCCACCTCCTGGAGGCCACGGGCAAGAAGGTCGCCTTCCTCGAGGACGCGGCCAGAACGCTCGAGGTCCCCGTGCGGATCCATCTCGGACGCGCCGAGGCGTTGGCCCGCGGGCCCCTCGGAGGCTCCTTCGACCTCGTCACCGCCCGCGCGGTCGCTCCGTTGGACCGACTCGTCGGACTCACCGTGCCGTTCCTGGCCCCCGGCGGGAGCCTCCATGCCCTCAAGGGGGCCCGCTGGGCCGAGGAACTCACGGCCGCGGATGCGGAGATCCGACGCCGTGGTCTCGTCGTCGCGTCGACACCGGCGCCGGCCCCATCCCCCGCGGGGCCCGAGGGCCAGGACGGGGGTCCGGCCGTCATCGTGCTGACGCGCGTGTCCCCGTGAACGTCCGGGCGACGCGCGGACCGACCTGCCCTGACGCGCGTTGGGCGCACACATGCGCGCACCTGACGGACGCGAAGGTGAGGACCCGACCGGGTCGGAGGAACATCCCGGACCGTGCCGCTCGGATCCCGCCCGCGGCCGTCCCGTCCCGGACCAGGAGTCCCGCGTGGCCATCGATCCGCCCTCGGACCGCTCCTCGGGAGGACCGACGATCGCGAACGCCGACGAACGTCGCGCCGTCGTCATGGTCGTGGCGAACCAGAAGGGTGGGGTCGGCAAGACGACGACCACGGTGTCCGTCGGTGCGGCGCTCGCGCAGCTCGGAGCGCGCGTGCTCCTCGTCGATCTCGACCCGCAGGGCAACGCGAGCACGGGTCTCGGCCTCCACGTGACCGAGGGCGACACGAGTCTCTATGGCGTCGTCGTCGATGGACTTCGCGTCGACGACGTGGTGCGCACCACCGACATCCCCGGGCTCGATGTGCTGCCGTCGTCGCTCGACCTCGCGGGAGCCGAGGTCGAACTCGTCCCGGCGTTCTCCCGCGAGCATCGGCTGCGACGAGCGCTCGAACCGGTCCGCTCGCGCTACGACCTCGTGCTCGTCGACTGCCCGCCGTCGCTCGGCCTCCTGACGATCAACGCGCTCGTCGCAGCGGACCAGATCCTGGTCCCCATCCAGTGCGAGTACTACGCGCTCGAGGGCCTGAGCCAGCTCCTGCGGACCGTGGAGCTCGTCAGCGATGGACTCAACCCCGCCCTGCGCGTGGGTGGCGTCGCACTGACGATGTTCGACGGCCGGACCAACCTCGCTCAGCAGGTCGTCGACGAGGTGCGCAACTTCTTCGGACCGGTCGCGTACGACACCATCATCCCGCGCACGGTCCGCCTCTCGGAAGCGCCGAGCTTCGGGCAGCCGATCATCACGTTCGATCCGACGAGCAAGGGTGCGCGCGCCTACTTCAAGCTGGCGCGCGAGGTGGGGGAGCGCTTGGGCATCCGACTCGCACCGCGTCCGATGACGTCCTCGAACGGCCCGGTCGATGACGATGACGACGACGATGACGACGAGGTCACGTCCCGCAGCGGGTCGGACGAGGTGGGACGTTGAGCGCACGACGTGGTGGGCTGGGCCGCGGTCTCGGTGCGCTGATCCCGAGCGCGCCCGTCACCGACGTGACGGACGACGGCGATCGCGACGGCGATGGCGACGAGCGTGGGGTCGCGCGCGACGCGCAGGCCAGGACCGGATCGGCCCGCGGGAGCGAGCCACCGACCGCGCCCGCGACGGCCGCGTCCGGAACGGGGACGGAGGTCCAGGACGGCGGCTCGGCCAGCGCGGTAGCACCGACGGTGACCGAGGACGTGGAGGTGGCGGCGCACCACGTGGTCGAGGCAGCACGCACGACGACGGGCGCTCGCCGCGGCAAGGGGGCCGGCGCTCCCGCGGCGGGTCGTCGCTCCGGCGCGGCGCTGCCCGACGACGTGCCGCTGCCGATCACCGGCTTGCGTCTCGTCGAGGTCGATCCCTCCGAGGTCGAACCCAACCCGCGCCAGCCGCGCGAGCACTTCGATGACGAGGAGCTCGACGGGCTGGCGGTGTCGCTGCGCGACGTCGGGATGCTCCAGCCCCTCGTGGTCCGACCTCTCGGCGACGGCCGGTACCAGTTGATCGCGGGCGAGCGCCGATGGCGCGCGGCGCAGCGCGCTGGGCTCGAGGCCGTCCCGGCGATGGTGCGCACCACCGAGGACAGCGACCTCCTCAAGGAGGCCCTGCTCGAGAACGTCCACCGCGTCCAGTTGAACCCGCTGGAGGAGGCTGCCGCTTACCAGCAGCTCCTCGATGAGTTCGGCGTGACCCAGGACGAGCTCGCGACCCGTCTGGGTCGCTCGCGTCCGACGGTGTCGAACCTGCTGCGCCTGCTGAACCTGCCCTCCTCCGTCCAGCGCCGGATCGCTGCCGGGGTGCTCAGCGCCGGGCATGCCAAGGCGCTCCTCGCCCTCCCGGACGCATCGAGCCAGGAGCGGCTCGCGGACCGTGTCGTGCGCGAGGGCATGTCGGTCCGCGCGACCGAGGAGGCGGTCCGCCTCGCGCTCCTCGACGAGGGGGCGTCGCCACGCCGGACCGGAGGCGCGCCGCGCGTCACGCTCCCGGGCCTGCTCGACCTCCAGGAGGACCTCTCCGACGCGCTGATGACGCGCGTGCGCATCGCGATGGGCGCCCGTCGTGGGCACCTGCGCATCGATTTCCTCTCGGTCGATGACCTCGAGCGCATCGTCGGGATCATCGCGGACGGACTGCACGGTCGCACCGCCGGGGAGGCGTCCGGGTCCGCGCCTGACCGCACGTCGGACCGGGGACGGGCCGAGCATCGTCCGTTGCGCGCGGTCGCGGCTCCGGCAGCCGGGGACGAGGACCTCGCGGATCTCGGCAGGCTCAGCCCGAGCGCCGCCGCGCTCCTGCGCGAGCTCGAGCACGAGGTCGATCCCGACGAGACCGACGGGGATGCATGAGGTCCTCCTCGGCGTCGCGGGCAGCACCGGCGCCGCATCGGTCCGGGACGCGGCGGTGGCCTTCGGGGTCGTCGCGATCGCCGAGCTCGGGGACAAGTCGATGCTGCTCGCGGTCGCGCTCGCGACCCGCTACCGACCGCTCGCGGTCCTGACGGGCATCACCACGGCCGCGTTCACCATGCTCGGCATCGCGGCCGCGCTCGGTGGAGCGCTCGGTGCGGCGCTCCCGACGCGTTGGCTCACCCTCGGAGGTGGCCTGCTCTTCCTCGTGCTCGGTGCCCTCACGCTGCGCGGCGCCGAGGAGGACGAGCACGAAGCCGGGGCCGAACCGGTCCGTTCGGGCTCGGTCGTGCTCGGTGTCGCACTTGCCTTCCTCGTGGCCGAGTTCGGTGACAAGACGATGCTCGCAACGGCCGCGCTGGCGGCGTCGCGGTCGGTCCTGGTGACCTGGGTCGCTGCGGCAGCGGGGATGATCGCCGCGAGCGGTCTCGCGGTCGGCCTGGCCGTGCTCGCGCGCCGGCGTGTCCCGGACGGACTCCTCCGTCGCGTCGCGGGCGTGCTGTTCCTGGTCGTGGGCGGGGCACTCGTCGTCGAGGCGCTCCGGGGCTGAGGCGCGCGGTCCTGAGCCGTCTCAGTCCCGAGCTCGCTCGATGGTCCGGGTCGAGCCATCGCTCGATCCGAGGATGGCGAGGTCGGCGAGGTCGACGAAGAGCCCCGTGTCGACCACGCCGGGCATCCGCGCGACGCTCGCATCGAGCGCTGCCGGGTCCTCGATCCCGGCGGGTGCTCGGCAGTCGAGGAGCGCGTTGCCGTTGTCGGTGCGTGCCTCGGTGCCGTTGCGCCGTCGGACCTCGACCTCGAGCCCGTGCTCGTGCTCCAAGCGGCGCGCGACGTAGCCGACACCGAACGGGACGACCTCGATCGGGAGGGGGAACGTCACGCCGAGGCGCTCGACGACCTTGTCGGGGGTGGCGATGATGACGACCCGATCGGACATCGCGGCGACGACCTTCTCCCGCACGAGCGCGCCGCCACCCCCCTTGGTCAGGACGAGGCCCGGGGTCAGCTCGTCGGCACCGTCGATGGTCAGGTCGAGTCGTTCGACGTCGTTGGGGTCGAGCAGGGCGATGCCGAGCTCGCGGCAGCGTGCTGCCGTCTGCTCGGAGGTCGGCACGCCCGAGATGTCGAGTCGCCGCACGGCGAGCGCGACGAGGAGGTGGTCGACGGTCGTCCCGGTCCCCAGGCCGAGGCGCATCCCGTCCTCGACGAGCGCGGCCGCTGCCTCGGCGGCCACCTGCTTGCCGGTCATGCGCCTGCTCCCCCGTCCGGCCCATCGTCGTCGTCACGCCAAGCGACGAGCAGGGTCGCCAGCTCCCCGAGCCCCTCGAGGGTCAGGTCGACCTCGACCTCGTCGGGCACCTCCTGCAGCCGGCCCCATGGACCGCGCTCCAGGCGGCACACCGCGATGCCGAGCCCGAGGGCCGGCAGCACGTCGTTGTCGACCCGGTCGCCGACGTAGAGGAGCTCGCCGGGCGCGCACCCGAGTTCGTCCAGGAGTCGCGTGAAGAAGGCCGGGTCGGGCTTGGCGACCCCGAGCTCGTCGGAGACGAGGACCCGGGTCGCTGGCGGTGCGATGCCGGGCAGCGCGGTCAGCTGTGCGCGCCGTCGTTCCGGCTGGTTGCCGGCGAGCACGACCTCGAAACCGGCAGCGGTGAGGTCGGCGAAGCAGGCGACGACGTCGGGGTAGAGGTCGTCGGGACGGAAGCCGCCGTAGCGGGCCTCATGCTCGTCCTCGAGTTCGCGCCAGGTGATGTTGGGGGCGACGTGATCGAGGGCGGCCTCATGGTCCTGGCCCTGCACGATCGCCGCTCCCAGCACGGCTGCCAGCGTCGCCGGGGACACCCCGACGATGCCGGCCCACTCGCGCCACACGCGGCTCTCGTCGATGAGCACCTCGCCGATGTCGAACGCGACGATCCGAGGCGCGGGCCTCACCGCTCGACCGCCGCACCGGGTACGCGCGGCCCGTCGCGTCGCGCGAGCGCGACGAGGGCGAGGCAGAGCTCGTCGAAGGCCAGCCCGGCGGCCGCTGCGGCGATCGGGGCCAGCGAGGTGTCGGTCATCCCCGGCGACGTGTCGACCTCGAGGGCGAAGGGGGTGCCCTCGGCGTCGACGATGAGGTCGACGCGCGCGAGATGGCGTGCCCCCAGGGCGGTGACGGCGGTGACGGCGGTGCGCTCGCAGGCCTCGAGCACCTCGGGAGCGAGCCGAGCAGGGACATGGAACTCGGTCGCTCCTGCGGTGTAGCGCGCCGCGTAGTCGTAGTCGCCCCTGAGCGGGACGACCTCGACCGGCGGGAGCGCGATGCCGTCGAGGACGGTGACGGCGACCTCGGTCCCGACGATCCGGCGGGCGACGAGCGCGGTGTCCGCGTAGGAGAGCGCCGTCAGCACGGCCGGTGCGAGTCCCTCGACGGCATCGACGCGGGAGACACCGAGCGAGGATCCGCCGCTGGCCGGCTTGACGATGACCGGGAGGCCGAGGCGTTCGGCGATCGTCGCGACCATCGTGCCGGCGCCGAGCTCCTGGAAGGCCCGCTGGGAGAGCGTCACGCCCGGGGCGACGGCGATCCCCGCCCGAGCGAAGAGCTCCTTGGCGATGGGCTTGTCCCACGTCATTCGGCTCGCGATGGAGCCGGCACCGGTGAAGGGCAGGCCGGTGAGCTCGAGGAGCGCGGCCACGGTGCCGTCCTCGCCGGTCGCGCCGTGCAGGGCCACGAGAGCGACGTCGTACCCACCGCTCGACAGCCGGGGGAGGAGGTCGGTGCCGACGTCGATGAGGGTCGCCCCGACGCCGCGGGTCGTGAGCGCGTCCGCGATGCGCGCACCCGAGCGCAGGCTCACCTCGCGCTCGAGCGAGACCCCGCCGGCGAGCACCGCGACATCGAGACCGCCGCCCCCATCGAGCCCGGCGATGAGCTCACGCAGGGGCTGGAGCGCCGCACCATCCATCAGGCACCCCCGTAGACGGCGCGCACGAGCTCGAGCTCGTCGTGCAGCAGCTCCCCGAGGCGCGCCACGCCCTCGCGGATCCGCGACACGTCCGGGAAGGAGTAGCACAGGCGCAGCTGGTCCCCACCGCTGCCGTCGGCGAAGAAGCCGCGCCCGGGCACGAACGCGACGCGACGCTCGATGGCCTTGGCGAGGAGCTTCGACGAATCGAGCGGTGCAGGGAGCGTCACCCAGACGTAGAAGGCACCGCGCGGCCGCGTCCACGTCACGCCCTCGGGCATCGCCTCGGTCATCGCCGTCAGCATCGCCTCGGCCTTGTCGTGGTAGAGGGCGCGGAAGCGCTTGATCTGTTGCTGCCATGGCTGCGTCGTGAGCCATCGCTCGACGACCATCTGGGTGAGGTTGGACGGGCAGAGGTCGGCGGCCTCACGGAGCAGGACGAGCTTGTCGCGCACGGGAGCAGGAGCGGCGACCCAGCCGGTGCGCACGCCCGGCGCGAACGTCTTGGACATCGTCCCGACCCAGAGCGTGCGCTCCGGCGCGAGCGCGGCGAGACTGGGAAGCAGGCGACCATCGAAGTCGAGCAGCCCGTAGGGATCGTCCTCCACGAGCATCAGGTCGTGCTCGCGTGCGAGCGCGACGAGGGCGTGGCGGCGCTCGACCGACAGCGACACCCCGCGCGGGTTCTGATGGTTCGGGACGACGTAGACGTAGGCGATCCGACGGCCCTCGGCGCGTGCGGCGGTGATGGCCGCCTCGAGCAGGTCGATGCGCATGCCCTCGTCGTCCATCGTGACGTGGCGGACCTCGGCGGCGTTGGCGCGCAGCGCACCGATGCCCCCGACGTAGGTCGGGCCCTCGGCCAGCACGACGTCACCGGGGTCGACGAAGCACTTCGCGATGAGCTCGAGCGCCTGCTGCCCGCCGACGGTGACGACGAGGTCGTCGGCCCGAGCCGGCACGCCCTGGTGGGCCATCACCTCGACCAGCGCCTCGCGCAGCTCGGGTCGACCCTGACCGGTGCCGTACTGGAGCGCGGTCGCCCCGTCCGTGGAGATCAGCTCCGAGGTGAGGGCGGCGACGGCCTCCAGGTCGAGCGCGGCGACCTCGGGCATGCCGCCGGCGAAGGACACGATCTCGGGTCGGGCGGCGACCGCGAACAGCGCCCGGATCTCCGATGCCGCGAGCCCCGACACCCGCTGCGCGTAGCGCTGCAGGTACGGGTCGACGTCGAACCGCATCGTCCGCTCCGTCAGGACCTCGGTAGCCTCGAGCGTAGCCAGCCGCGTGCGGCCCCCGACCATGGCTGCCGCCCCGGCCGCGCAGATGGATGCGATGCCGCGGACGATGGCGGCGCAGGGGACCATGGGATGGCGGAAGCGATGGACGACGGCGCGGCGACCGCGGGCCATGCCGGGCCCTCGGCACCATCGGGCTGGCGGCGTGCGGTCGTCGGTCTGGTGGTCGGTGCGGTCGTCGGCCTGACGATCGGACTGCTGCTCCCGCACGAGGAGCGGTCGGACGAGCGCTAGCGTCCGGGGCGCGGACGCCGGTGCAGTGCACCCCCTCGCCCTCCTCGTCCGGCGGAGCCGCCCGTGCGCGCGTACCTCGAGGTGCTCTCCGACCGTCGTGCCCGATGGCCGCTGCTGACCTCCGCGCTCGCGCGCTTCGCGCCGGGGATGATCGCCATCGGGCTCGTGCTCACGGTGCGCGAGGCGGGCTACGGCTACGCGGTCGCCGGGCTCGTGGCCGGTGCGCACCAGCTCGGTGTCGGCATCGGTTCCCCGGTCCAGGGACGGCTCGCGGACCGGCTCGGGCATCCGCGCGTGCTCGTGCCCGACGCCCTGCTCTACCTCGCCGGGACCACGACGCTGGTCCTCGGGACGGGGCGCGGTTGGCCCGCCACGGCCGTAATCGCCATCGCCCTCGTCACGGGTGCGGTCCAGCCGCCGACCACGCCCTGCTCGCGTGCGCTGCTCGGCACCCTGTTCGCCAGCGGCCGGCTGCGCGAGACGGTGTTCGCGATGACCTCGATCTCCGTGGAGCTCGGCTTCATCCTCGGGCCGCTGGGCGTCGTCGCGCTGGCCGCCGGGCTCGGTGCGCGGTGGGCGGTGCTCGCGGCGGGGCTGTTCGCGGCGGCCGGCGCCATCGCCTACGCACGCACGGAGTCCGTGCGGACGGCCGTGCTGGTCCCGCGCGCCACCGGGCGAGCCGGGGCGCTCGAGTCGGTCGGACTCCGCGTGATGGTCCTCGCCTACGCCACCATCGCGGCCTCGTTCGGCACCTTCGACCTCGTGGCGGCCGCGGTCGCGGAGCGCAGCGGCGTTCCTTCGGCGGCCGGGATGCTCGTCTCCATCATCGCCTTCGGGAGCCTCCTCGGGGGCATCACCTACGGCTCGCGCGTGTGGCCGGGGACCCCGCTCGTCCGGATGCGCGTGATGGTGGTCGTGTTCGCGCTCATGCTGGCGATGGTCCCCCTCACGCTCGACCGCCTGATGGTGCTGGGTGCGCTGCTCCTCGCGATGGGCGCCTCGATCGGTCCGATGAACATCAGCGCGTTCCAGGTGATCGACGACCTCTCCCCACCGAGCGCGCGGGCCGAGGCGCAGTCGTGGACGCAGGCCTCCGTGTTCATCGGCTCCGCCGGGGGCGCGGCGATGGGCGGCGCG
>JBEAQO010000024.1:0-6567 GCA_041163825.1 Actinomycetota bacterium
CAGGATGCTAGACGGGGGCCTCGCGCGCCCTAGGCTCGGCGACCGGGGGTGCGCTCCGGCGGCCGGCCGGGAGTGAGCCGGACGGGGAGCGAGCCGGAGAGGCGCTCGATGCGCACGCGCAGCCGCGGCCGCGCAGGCTCCCGACTCGTGGTCGGGCTCGTGCTCGTCGCCCTCGGTTGGTGGACGGTCCTCGAGGCCGGCGCCGGCTTCGAGGAGCGCGAGCTCGTCGCGGGCACGGTCCCCGTGACCGTGCTCGTCCCCGACGACGCCCGCTCGGCGCCGGGGGTCGTCGTCGCGCACGGGTTCGCGGGATCGCGCGCGCTGATGCGATCGTGGTCGATCGCGCTGGTGCGGGCCGGGTACGTCGTCGCCGCTCCGGACCTCGCCGGGCACGGTGCGAACCCCGCTCCGCTCGCGCGCGAGGACGATGCCGGGCTCCTGCCGGGCGAGGTCGTCGCGACGCTCGACGCCCTGGCGGGCCAGCCCGAGGTCGATGCGACGCGGCTGGCCGTGCTCGGCCATTCGATGGGCTCGGGGGCGGTGATGGAGGCCGGCATCGCCGACCCCGACCGCGTGCGTGCGGTCGTCGCCGTCTCGCCGACCGATGCCGCCGTGACCGCCGGACTGCCACACGACCTGCTCCTGCTCGCCGGGGCGCTCGAGCCGCGCTTCGTCGACAACGCGAGCGACCTGCTCGCGCGCGCCGGTGGCAGCTCGGGCCGTGCCGGTGATGGCGACGCGCGGGCGTTCGGCATCGTGCCGCGTGTCGAGCACGTCAGCATCCTCTTCGCGCCGAGCGCGCACGATGCCTCCATCGCATGGCTCGATGCCTCGCTCGGCAACGAGCCGCGGCCTCGGCAGGACGTCTGGATCGTCCTCGCCTGGCTCGCCGCGCTCGTCGGTGGGCTCCTCGTCTGGCAGGTCACTGCCGAGTGGCTGGTGACGCCGGTCGAGGCGCTGCGGGAGCGGCGGCATCCGTTCCCGGGGCTCGTCGTCGGTGCGGTCGCGGCGACCGCGACGCTGGTCGTGCTGGGACGGGTCGTCGCGCTGTCCTCGGCCGGCGGCATGCTCGTCGCTCCGGCGCTCGCGCTCTGGTTCGCGGTGGTCGGCGGCGTGTGGTGGTGGTCCGGTGCGCGCCCCGAGCCCGGGGACGGTCGGGACCTCGGATGGACGGTCCTCGCGGTCCTGGCCCTGGTCGTGACGTTCGGCGCGCTCGGCGCGCGCGTGTGGCTGCCGTGGTGGTTGCCGCGCACACGGGCGCTCTACGTGGTCCCGCTCGCCCTCGTCCTGCTGCCCTTCACGCTGGCCTGGGCCGCGGCGACGCACCCGCGTCGTGGTCGTCGAGCGCTGGCGTGGTGGGCGGTGGGGTCGCTCGTCGTGGCCGCCGGAGCGCTCGTCACCGGACTGACCGTCCCGGGCATGCAGGTGCTGGTGCTCTTCGTCCCCCTGCTGCCCGGGGTGCTGGCGATCGTGAGTGCGATGGCCGCGCCGCTGGAGCGGCCGTGGTCCGCCGGCATCGCGAGCGCGACCTTCCTCGCGTGGACCATGGCGGCGCTCTTCCCCCTGGTCTGAGGCCTAGGCTCGGCGGACGGACCCGTCGGGGTCCGGCGGCGACGACCACGGAGGCCCACGATGGCGATGACGTACCGACGGCTCGGCCCGAGCGGGCTCAAGGTCTCGACGCTCAGCTTCGGCTCCTGGGTCACGTTCAAGAGCCAGCTCGATGTCGGGCTCGCTGCGGAGTGCATGGCCGCGGCGCACGAGGCCGGGGTCAACTTCTACGACAACGCCGAGGTCTACGCGGGCGGTGAGTCCGAGCGCATCATGGGCGAGGCGATCCGCCAGCTCGGCTGGCCCCGCCACTCGTACGTCGTGACCAGCAAGTTCTTCTGGGGCATCCACGACGGCGTCAACACGAGGAACACCCTCAACCGCAAGTACCTGCTCGAGGCCGTCGAGGCCTCGCTCGAGCGCTTCGGGCTGGAGCATCTCGACGTCATCTACTGCCACCGTCCCGACCGGGAGACCCCGATCGAGGAGACGGTGTGGGCGATGTCCGATGCCATCGAGCGCGGCTTCGCCCACTACTGGGGCACCTCCGAGTGGTCGGCCGACGAGATCCGTGCCGCCTGGGAGGTGGCCGAGCGCCACCATCTCCACAAGCCGATCACGGAGCAGCCCGAGTACCACCTCTTCCACCGCGAGCGCGTCGAGGGCGAGTACGCGCGTCTCTACGACGACATCGGGCTCGGCACCACGACCTGGTCGCCGCTGGCATCGGGGCTCCTGACCGGCAAGTACCTCGATGGGGTGCCCGAGGGCTCCCGTGCGAGCCTGCCCGGCTACGAGTGGCTCCGTGACCGCCTGATCTCGAGCGGCAGGGAGGAACAGGTCCGGGCGCTCGCAGCGGTCGCGAAGGACCTCGACTGCAGCCTGGCCCAGCTCGCCATCGCCTGGTGCGCCGTGAACCCGCACGTCTCGACCGTGATCACGGGCGCCTCGAGGCCGGAGCAGGTGGTCGAGAACATGGCGGCGCTCGATGTCATCGAGCGCATCGATCAGGGCGTCCGTTCCCGGATCGACGCGATCGTCGGGTGAGCGCCGGGCACCGGGTCCGGCCGGCCACCTCCTCCGACGTCGACGCGCTCCTCCCGCTCGTGCTGGGCTACCTCGCCTTCTACGAGGTCGAGCGGGAGCCGGGCGCGGTGGCCGCCCACCTGCGCGCGCGTCTCGATGCTGGCGAGGCGAGGGTGCTCGTGGCCGAGGCGAGCGGATCGGGACCGGAGGGGTCGGAGGCGGTCGGCTTCGCCCTCGCCCATCCGACCTGGGACACGCTCGAGCTCGCGCCGCGCTGGATCCTCCACGACCTCTACGTCGCGCCGGCACACCGGCGCTCCGGCGTGGCGCGTGCGCTGCTGCGCGAGATGGTGGCGGCCGCACGGGCGGCGGGGGCGAGCGCGATCTCCCTCGAGACCGCGCACAGCAACACCGCGGCGCAGCCGCTCTACGAGTCCGAGGGCTTCGAGCGTGACCTCGTCTACCGGACCTACCACCGTGAGCTCGCCGGGGATTGAGCCTCGGGCCGTCCCGTGCGGCTCAGTCCCGGAGGCCCAGGTCCACCAGGCCCGACACGATGGAGAGCACGACCGCGGCGAGCACCGTCCAGCCGAAGCCGTCGCTCACGAGGCCGGAGCCGAGCAGGCCCGCGAGCCAGATCGCGAGCTCGAGGGCGATGCCGTTCGTGACGAGCAGGAACAGGCCGAACGTCACGACGACCAGCGGCAGCGCCAGGAGCGTCATCAGCGGACGAACGAGCGCGTTGACGACGCCGATCACGACCGCCGTGCCGACCAGCGCGAGGGCCGAGCCCTCGAAGCGGATCCCCGGGAGCAGGCGGACGGCGACCCACAGCGCGAGCGCGATCGAGAGCACCCGGACGATGCGGTCCATGTCGGTCTCCGTTCGCTCCGGGCCACCGTGGGGGAGGGCCTCGGCCGGCCCCGACGCCGGCACCCCGTGACGCTAGTCGGCACGACCGAGGACGCGTCCCGGCTCCTCGAGGAGGATCCCGACGAGCGCGCGCGCCGTGCGTCGACAGGTCGCGACCACGTCGGCGAAGCCGTCCGGACCACCGTGGTAGGGGTCGGCGACGTCGAGGTCGCCGTGCGCCTCCGGATCGAACTCGCGGAAGCGTCGGATCGGCGTCGTGATCCCGGTCGAGCCGGCGAGCCGCTCGAGGTCGCGCAGGTTGGCGGCGTCCATCGCGAGGACCAGGTCGGCCGCCTCCAACCGCTGTGCATCGACGAGCTCGGCCGTCCCGGAGAGCTCCAGCCCGACCGCGCTCGCCGCGTCCACCATGCGGGGGTCCGGTGGATGCCCGACGTGCCAGTCCCCGGTCCCGGCCGAGGCGACCTCGAGCGGGAGGCCCAGCTCCCGCGCGGCCTCGACGAGCGCCGCCTCGCCCGTGGGGGAGCGACAGATGTTCCCCATGCAGACCACCAGCACCGAGAGGGCGCGCTCCGGAGTGCTCATCCGGTGACCATCTGTGGCGGCAGGTGCGTGACGTCGCTGAAGGTCTGCAGGCTGAAGATGTGCGCGCCCCCGATGGGCGTCGAACGCAGCACGGAGACCGAGGCATGGTCGGAGGCGAAGCGCTCCCACTCCCACGGCTCCGGGGCGAGCCCGAGCAGGTGGCCGAGGACGACGGAGTTGGTGCCCGCATGGGCGACGAGGAGCAGGCGTGGGGCGTCGGTCGGGACCTCCCACAGTCCGTCGTCGCGGCGTCGGACGCCCAGACCGGCGAGCTCGGTGTCGAGCCCGATGGTCACCCGCGCGTGGAAGTCGTGGAAGCGCTCGCCGCCGGGCATCCCCTCCCACCAGAGGTCGCGTGGGCGGTGGCGCGCGTCGGAGAGCGCCCGCTCCACGTCATCGGCCGGGGTCCCCTCCCAGTGCCGCGGCATGTGGATCTCGTGCAGCCAGGCACGGTCGTCGCGCCCGCTGCCGGCGAGCACCTCGGTGATCGGTTCGGCCGTCTGCTGGGCGCGCACCGCGGTCGAGACGAGGACCTGCGCGATGGTCTCGTGTCGGAGCCGCGCAGCGAGCAGGTCCGCCTGCTGACGACCGAGCGGGGTCAGCGGGGGATCGACGAGCGCGAGCTCGTCCCGCGACCATGCGGGCTGGGCGTGGCGGGCGAGGAGGATCTCCATGGGGCGCGCACGCTAGCCGGCGACGACGGCCGTCCCGGCTCCGGGGTCGGTTCGGGGCCCCCTAGCATCGGTGCGGTCGCGCATGCGTCCGTGCCCGGAGGTCGTCCGTGGTCGAGCCGATCGTGCCCTCGCGCGTGCTGGTGGTCGTGGCACATCCTGACGACGTCGACTTCGGGGCTGCCGCCACGGTCGCGGGCCTGGTCGATGACGGCGCGGCCGTCGCCTACGTCGTCGTCACCGACGGCCAGCGCGGAGGCTTCGACCCGTCGGTCCCGCGTGAGCGCATCGGACCGACGCGCCGCGAGGAGCAGCGCGCTGCCGCTCGCACCGTCGGGGTCGAGGACGTCACGTTCCTCGGGTTCGAGGACGGCACGGTGGTGCCCGGACCGTCACTGCACCGCGAGGTCGTGCGTCACGTCCGGCGCTGGCGTCCCGACGTCGTCATCGCCCCGTCGCCCGAGCGCGACTGGGACCGGCTGGCGGGGGCGGGCCATCCCGATCACCTCGCGGTCGGCGAGGCCGTGGCCCGTGCGCTCTACCCGGACGTCGGCAACCCGTTCGCGCTGCCGGACCTCGCGGCGGAGGGGTTCGCTCCCCACGAGGTCACGCAGGTCTGGTTCATCGGTGCGCCGCGCGGACGACTCGGGACCGACCACGTCGTCGACGTCACCGATCGCCTCGAGCGCAAGCTCGCCGCCATCGCCTGCCATGCGAGCCAGCTGCCCGACCCCGAGGGGGTCCTCGCTCGGGTGCGGGACTGGACCGCGGCCAACGCCCGGGCAGCAGGGCTCCCGGAAGGACGTCACGCCGAGCGGTTCAACGTCGTCGCCGTCGTCCCCCCGCCCGAGCCCGACCCGCCCCCGGCGGCGCCGCTGAGGGAGAGGGCGACGTGAGCGGTGAGGTCGGGTCCGGCGATCGCCGGGCCGCGGATGCGCCGGAGTGGTTCCGGGCCGCGGTCGCGTGCGAGCCCGAGGTCGAACGCCTCGTCGTCGATGGTGCCGAGGTCGCGACGCTCGCCTGGGGCGAGCGGGACCTCCCGACGCTGGTACTGGTCCATGGCGGCGCTGCGCATGCACGCTGGTGGAGCCCGCTCGCGCCGCTGCTCGCCGAGCATGCGCGGGTGGTCGCGCTCGACCTCACGGGGCACGGTGACAGCGACCGCCGCGAGGTGTACCGCGTCGAGCAGTGGGCGGACGAGATCGTCGCGGCCGCCGTCGCGGTCGGAGGCAGCGGCCGTCCGATCGTCGCCGGGCACTCGATGGGTGGCTTCGTCACCATCGCGACGGCGGCGCTCCACGGTCGCTCGCTGGAGGGCGCCATCGTGCTCGACGCGCCCGTGCGCCGGCTCGACCCGGAGTCGGCCGAGGCGGTCGGCGGCACGATGTTCCGCGCGCCCAAGACGTATCCGGATCCCGAGACCGCGGTCGCGCACTTCCACCTCGTTCCGGCCCAGCCGTGCGAGAACCGCTGGATGGTCGAGCACGTGGCGCGAACGAGCATCCGGCCGGTCGAGGGCGGCTGGACATGGAAGTTCGACCCCGGCGTGTTCTTCCGGCGTGCCGGTCCCACGCGCACGGCGGAGTTCGGCCCCCTGCTCGCCCGAGCCGCCTGTCGGGTCGCGATCGTCAACGGTGCTCGCTCGGCGATCGTCGACGAGAGCGTCCGCGCCTACATGGCCGAGCTGCTGTCGGGTTCCCCCGCGGCGATCGCGGGCGTGCCCTTCGTCGAGGTCCCCGAGGCCCAGCACCACCTCATGCTCGACCAGCCGCTCGCCGTGGTCACGGCGCTGCGCACCATCTCCGCCGCGTGGCGGCCCGTCGGGCGTCAGCCCCCGGTGCCGGTGCTCGACCCGGGCGGACCC
>JBEAQO010000025.1:0-6157 GCA_041163825.1 Actinomycetota bacterium
GACCGTGCGGACACGCCGTGCAGCCCTCCTTGCCGCAGCGCACGTGCTCGCGCCGGTAGCGCAGGGTGGGCGGCAGCCCGGGCTCGGGACCCTCGACGTCACCGTCGGCGTGGAGCAGCAGACCGCGCACGAGGATCAGGAGTCGTCGCAGCTCGTACTCGTCGAGGCGACGCACCTGCTGCACCAGCTCCCGCTTGAGCCCCATCTGCGCCTCGCTCCCCGTCGTGCTGCGTGATGGCCGAGTCCGGTCGGCCGGCACTGCGCCGGGCCCTCGTCGTCTTGGGATCGCCATCCTAACCACAAGAAGTCACAGGCCACTTCGTCCAGCCCGGCCCGGCCGCCACCGCCATGCCGGGCACGGGTGCGACCGCCGACGGCATCGGGCGCCGGTGACGGGCAGGGCGACGGGCACCCGGATCAGCGAGGAGGGCGATCGGCCCGGCCGATCACCAGGTGATGCCCCCGAGCGGGAGGGGATGCGCGGTGCCGTGCGCGGCGTCGAGCACCCGCGAGGCGGGTGGCGACGCCGGACCCTCGTGGGCCTCCGACAGCGAGGCCGTCCCCGCGTCCCGGCCAGCCTGCACCGACGACCACGAGGCATCCCGGTGGGGCTCCGCTCGCGCTCGGTCCCAGACCGACGGACGCGGCGGGGCGCCCGCGGCCGCATCGGGGCGGGGGATCAGCGCCCGTGGGACCGGGACGCTCGAGGAGCGCGTCGCGCGCGTCACGAGCGGCCCCGCCTCCCCGAACACCGCGCCCGGCCGCGCCATGGGATCGACCCCACGATCGACCCCGGGGGCGACGGCCGGGGCGGAACGGTCCTCGGAGACCGCCTCCGGTCCGGTGGGCGTCGGTCCCGGCGCGACAGGAGCGACGTCGCTCCCGGGGTCGATCGGGGGGGAGCCAGCCACGGGCTGCGGATCGCGTGGCCGGCGGTCGGAGAGCGCCCAGCCGTTGGGCGGCCGGGTGCGCTCGGCATGGGCGTCGCAGAGGTCGTACGCGCCCGGCTCCACCCGGACGACGAGCGGCTCGAGCCACGCGCGCTGCTCGTCGTACGCGAAGCGCAGGGTCGCGACGGGCGGCTGCGAGCAGCCGGGCCGCACGCAACTGCGCTCGAGGCGCGAGCGCACCTCAGCGGTCCCGACGGGCGGGCGACGACCGGGAGCAGGGGGCACGTCCGGGACGGGCCGCAGGTAGGACGGGGAGGCGCTCACGCCCCGACGGTAAACCACATCCGTGTCGTCCTCCAAGCACCGACGGCGGCCCTCGACCGAGCTCGACGGCCCTCGACGGAGCTCGACGGCCCGTCTTGGGTCTCGGATGATGCCCCAAGCCGAGGTTGTCGTTCGTCGACGCAGTAGCCTCGCCCCGTGAACGATCGCCACGCCCGCCATCGACGCCCCGATGGGGACCGCCGTCGCCGCCCCGTGGACGGAGCGCGAGCACCGAGCGGCGAACGCTTCCTTCGCATCGTCGATGACGCCGTCGCGAGCCTCCCGAGGGAGTTCCTGCCCTACCTCGAGAACGTGCAGGTCACCGTCGCCGAGGTCCCCCCTCCGGACCCGCTCGGTGACGGCGACGAGGTGCTCCTCGGTCTCTACCAGGGCGTCCCGAGGACCGAGCGCGACGGGGCCGAGCCCCTGCTGCCGGACCGCATCACGCTCTACCGCCGGCCCCTCGAGGCTCGGGCACGCGACCTGCACGACCTCGAGGAGCTCGTGCGCCACACCGTCATCCACGAGGTCGCGCACCACTTCGGCATCGACGACGACCGGCTCGACGAGCTCGGCTGGGCCTGACCCGCCGGCACGCCGTTCAGCCGACCGGCGATCCCGTCTCGATCGGCCCCGGGTCACGCACCCCGAGCGCGGTCCCGATGCGTCGCACGAGCCCGGGTCGCGGCGAGCTCTGCACGAGACGCTCGGGGAGGGCCCAGGACTGCGCCGAGACGCCGACGACGGCGACGAGGTCGAGCCGCTCGACGCCCTCACCGACGCGGCCGACGACGACCCTGCCCCCTGTCGCGGTGACCGTCGCCGACCACGACCGCACCTCCGCCACCCCGGGATCGACCCGGACGCGCTGCGTCGCACCCGGCGCGAGCGTGAAGGGGCCGACCGCCCGACGGGTCCGGACGAACTGGAACTCCCGCTCGGAGAGGACGTCGAGGAGGAGCATCACCTCGGCGGGTTCGACGTCGCGGTTGACGAGGATGACCTCCTCGCTGCGCCCATCGAGACCGCGACCGGCGACCACCCAGCGCCGATCGTCGCGACCGGCGCCGAGCTGGGTGGCGATGCCCGTGCGGGCGACGTCCACGTCCCGCACGACGGTTCCCGCCGCGACATGCAGGGGCGCCCCCTCGGAGCGGACGGTGATGGCTGCTTCGGAGACCCCGATCGGCAGCAGCGTCGCTGCCTCGACGGGGACGACGGCACCAGCAGCGACGTCGACCTCGGTCGGCCCGGTCTGCTCCGCACCCGTGGGCAGGTGCACCGTGAACTCGGCGACCGCCGCCCGCGCACCGGTGTTGGCGAGCCAGAGCGTGGTGGTCGTCCCCGCTGCCTGCGACACCCAGGGGACGGTCACCTCCTCGGCATCGGCGGTCGACGCCGGGAGCAGCGTCACGCCTCGGACCCCCCCGATGGCAGGTCGAGCGAGCAGGTAGCCCTCGACCCCGACCCGTCCGCTGCGCACGGTGACGACCGCGGCGATGTCGGCCGCCTGCGGCAGGTGCTCGCTGACCACGACCTCCCGCGTCCCGTAGGCGGGGACCGAGACGTTGCGCAGCCCGAGCGGCTCCTCGACCCCGGTCGGGGTCAGGAACGTGATGCCGACGGCAGCGTCCTCGCCGAACGGGTTGCCCAGCCGGAGGCGCGTCTCGAACCCACCGTCGGTCCGCACTCCGGGGACGACCTGCAGCGCGGCGGCGAGGTTGGCGCACCCGCCGACCACGCGCCCGCTCGGGAGGTCGGGCGAGCCCGAGAGGGCCCATTCCCGCCACGCCACGAGGGGCAGGTCCGCCCAACCGGCCCAGAGCGCGGCGCCCTCGTCGACCTCCGCGTCGACGACGACGTGCTCCGCCGGCAGGAGGGAAGCGACGTCGAGCTCACGCCAGATCCCTCCGACGGTCACCACCGTGCCGCGGCCGGCCACCGCGGGGCCGGCCGACTCGCCCGGCGGGACGATGCGTGGTACCGCCGTCAGCGAGACGTCCACGGCCGTGGCGACGCGGTCGTCGCCGACCGCGCAGACCCACCCCCCTGCGCTCGGGTCGAGCGCGCCGACCGGCAGCTCCTCCACCGGTCGCACCAGCGGAGCGATGGCATCGAGGACGAGCGCGACCAGCGCGAGGAGCGCGACCGCGATGGCGGAGCGCCACCAGGGCGACCAGGGCAGGGCACCCTCGGTCCCACCGACCGGGGCCGAGCGGCGCCGGACGGACGATCGCGCGGCGCGCGCGGCGCGCGGCCGCCGACGCGGACCGAGCCAGGGCGCTCGCCGCGGACGGAACGTCCCGAGCCCCCGCGACCGACGAGTGCTCCGCTCCCCGGAGCCGTCGGGGCCGTCGGCGCCCTCCGGCGCCTCGGGGTCGGGATCGCCAGCCATCGGGTCCACGCCGCCCGGGCCCACGCCGCCCGGATCCACCCCGACCGGATCCACCCCGCCCGGCTCGCCGTCGGTGCTCATGGGCGGCCCCCCTCGGCCAGCGGCGCCGGGGGTCGCAGACCGAGCGAGACGACGAGCAGCAGCACCAGCAGCTGGCCCGCGAGCGCGACCGCGCGCGCCGTCGCCCCCGTGTGCACGAGGACCAAGCGGCCACCGCGCGGCACGTCGTCGAAGCGCACGGCCGTGTCGTCCACCCGACCGGCGACCTGTCGACCGTCGATCCGGAGCTCCCAGTCCGCGTCGTAGGGCTCTCCCAGCACGACGGACCCCCCGGGCGCGGCGTCGAGGACGTAGCGACCCGGGCCCTCGCGCCGGAACGGGACGACGGGCCGCTGCGGATCGCGTGGTCGCGGCACGGCATCGGGACGCAGGGCCGTCGGCGCCGCCACGGCCGCGCCCGGCACCCAGACATCGACCTCGAGCACGCTGCCCGAGAGCGCGGGCTTGGGCTCGAGCGCCACCTGCGTGCGCAGCGCCCGTTCGAGCGCAGCGCCCTCACCGCCGGGGGGCACGACCACGAAGCGGACCCCGAGCCGGCCGAGCCGTGATGCGGCCCTCGGATCGCGGCCGGTCACGAGGTCGTCGACGATGGCCGCGACCGCCGTCGCGACCTCCGGATCGTGAGCGGCACCGAAGGCCGCCATCGTCGGTCCCGTGCCCGCGACGAGCTCCCAGTCGACCCGTCCCTCCCGCTCCGCGAGCACGACCACTCGCGCGGGCAGTTCCTCCGAGCTCGCGGTGACGAACTCCGGCAGCGACGGCTCCCCGCGCCGCAGCGCGTCCCAGTCCTCGGTCACCAGCGTCACCGCGACCGAACCGATGCCGACCGCGACACCGGCCACGGCCAGGACCGCCGCCGTCTGCCGCCAGCCGAGCGCGAAGCGGGACAGCGCCTCCTCGGCCGTGCCGAAGGCGATGGCGAGCAGCGCGGCGAAGGCCGCCGCGCTGACGACGAGGGGCGTCCCGGCCCAGACACCGAGCTCGAGCGCATCGACGGTCCAGGCGAGGACGCCGCCCGCGAGCGCGATGGACCACGCGATGGCGACGGCACGGGGGGCCCGACGTGCACCGAGGGTGAGCCCGAGCACCCCGGCGAGCAGCAGCCCGACCCCCGCAAGGATGCCGGGCATCCCGGGCAGGCCGGGGACCAGCGCGACCCAGCGCCACAACGCCCCCCCGACCGAGGGCTCACCGGCCAGGAGGAGCGGTGAGGCCCGCGAGACGAGCCGCAGCGACCAGGGCGCCAGCAGCAGGAACGGAGCGAACCCGGCCACCGAGAGGCGGAGGAGGAGGGACGCGCGACGGACGCGATCACGGGAGCGCAGGGCGACGACCACGAGTCCGAGCAGGAGGCCGAGCACGACCGGGACGGCCGCGAAGGGCTCGAAGGCGACCGTGATGGCGATGAGGAGCGCCGCCGCAGCCACCGCACGCCACCCGCGGGTCCTGCCGGCCCGAGCGTCGGCCAGCGTCGCGAGCGCCGCGACCACGCCGGGCAGGGTCGCGACGACGACGAGGGTGGCCACCCGGCCCGTGGTCAGCGCGGCGAGCACCGGCGGGGAGAGGACGTAGGCGGTCGCGGCCGCGACGCGCGGGACCCGCCGTTCGGAGAAGCGCTGCGCGGCCTTGACCGCGAGCACCCACGCGACGACGACCGGACCGAGCACCAGGGCACGCGACGCGGCGTAGGCGCTGCCGCCGAGCATGAACTGCAGGAGACCCAGGAGCGCCTGCACGGGTGAGGGTGGGAGTGCGGTCCCCAGCCCCGCAGCATCGTGCCACGAGGCGGCGTACGCGGAGAGGAAGCTGGAGCTCGCCGCGGGCCATGGCGCGAGGTCGCCGCCCCGGAGCGATCCGGGAAGCAGGAGGGGCCAGGCCCCCGCGACCAGCAGCGCGAGCAACGGGCCCCCGGCGACGAGCAGGGGACGCCGTCGCGCGGTCTCGAGGGCCCGCACGCGCAGCGGGAGCGGCTCGGCATCGGGGTCGAGCTCGATGACGGTGGAGTCGGCGCTGTCGGACCCCGCGATCCAGGCGATGATGGCCTCGAGGTAGGCACGGACGCGTGGCGTGATGCGCCCGAGGAGCTCGCCGAGCTCCGCATCGGTCCGGCGGCGCCGAGACTGCACGCCACGGCGGGCGCGCAGGGTCGACGGGAGCTGTGCCACGTTCCAGGACCAGGCCGCGATCGTGGCGCTCGCGTCCCCCACGCGCCGCGTGAGGAGGAAGCCGGCAACCTTGCCGATGCCGACCACGAGCGCGAGGGGCACGACGAGCCCGAGCCGACGCCACCCGTAGCACTTGAGCAGGGTCGCGAGGGTGTTGCGCTCGGCGAGGAAGCGCGGGCCGAGGCTCGCGGTCCGTCCCGCCCGGCGATGGTCGGACGCCACGGCCGCATGATGCCCCACGGCGGCGGGCACGACCTCGGTGTCGTGACCGGCGAGCCACGCGCGCCAGCAGAGGTCGAGGTCGTCGCGGAACGCGCGGTAGC
>JBEAQO010000026.1:0-13055 GCA_041163825.1 Actinomycetota bacterium
GCCTGCGGGAGCTCGGCCTGCCACTCCTGCTCCTGCCGGCCTCGGTCGTCACGCGCAACGTCCTCAAGCTCGGCACGGACCTCGTCGTCATCCTCACGGTCATCGGCGCCGTGACGCAGCGGGTGACGTCCGGGTGGCTCGTCTTCCTGGTCGCGCTCATGCCGATCATCGTCGTGCTGGCGTTCGGCGCCGCGCTGGTGCTCGCACGCGTCGGCGCGGCCATCCGCGACGTCACCCGCGTCCTGCCGCACCTCTTCCGGCTCGGGTTCTGGGCCTCCGGTGTGATCTTCCCGGTCACGATCCTCACCGACGCCTTCCCCGCGCTCGAGCCGTACCTCGTGCTCAACCCGATCTACGCGATCCTCACCATCGCCCGCCATCTCCTGATCGCGCCGACCGAGGGCACCGGGATGCTGTGGGTCTCGGCGGTCTCGTGGGCGACGGGCCTGCTGCTGGTCGGGCTCGTGCTCTCCTTCCGGCTCGAGGGGCGGCGCGTCGATGCGTGAGCCGGCGGTCGACACGGACGATCGCGCGCGGCTCGCGCGCCCGGTCGTCCCGCCCGGGCTCGACGGCGAGCCCGATCGCACGGCCGCTCCCGCTTCGCCCCCCGCGCCGCACCGGCTGCTCGTCGCCAACGACGTCCATGTCTCCTACGAGATCTTCCACCGCCGTCGCCCGAGCATCACCGAGCTCGTCGGGCGCCGGCGACGCGAGCCGCGCCTCGCCAAGCGCATCCATGCCGTTCGCGGGGTGTCGCTGACCGTTCGTGAGGGCGACGCGGTCGGGGTGATCGGTGGCAACGGGTCCGGCAAGTCGACCCTGATGCGCGCCCTCTCCGGCGTCCAGGAGGTCGACCGTGGTGTCGTCCGCGCCGCGACGCGCCCGACGCTGCTCGGCACGCAGGCGGCCCTGAAGGGCGCATGGACCGGCTGGCAGAGCATCGACGTCGGGCTCCTCGCCCACGGCGTGCCCAAGGAGGACCGCGCGGCCCTTCGCGACGACATCGCCGAGTTCACCGAGCTCGGGCGCTACCTCGACCTGCCGACCGAGGTCTACTCCAGCGGGATGCGAGCACGGCTGTACTTCGCCATCAACACGGCCGTCGCCGCCGACCTGCTCATCGTGGACGAGTCGCTCGGGACGGGCGACGCCGCGTTCCGGGAGCGCGCCACCGCGCGGATGCAGTGGCACCTGCAGGACGCGTCCGGGATCGTGCTCGTCAGCCACTCCATGGGCCTCATCGCGGACCTCTGCCAGCGCGTCCTATGGATGCACCGCGGCCGCATCGAGCTCGAGGGCACGCCCGACGAGGTCATCCCCGCCTACCAGCGGGCCGCACGGCTGGCACGCCAGGGACGCACCCCGTGAGCGCGACGGCGGCCGCGCAGGAGACGTCCGCGCCGCCCCGTCGCGCGCCCGTGCGCATCGTCGTGCTCGGCAGCCACCGTTCCGGCTCGTCGGCGCTCGCCGGGGCGCTGCGTGACGCCGGGGTCGTCGTCGGTGACGCGGACGAGCTCCTCGAACCCGGTGCGGACAACCCGCGCGGCTTCCTCGAGCGCCGCGACGTCCTCGCGATCACCGAGCGGCTGCTCGCCTCGGCGGGGGCCGACTGGCAGCGCCTCGACGGGCAGGTGCTGGCCCGCGTGCCCGACGCGGCGGCGCGCGAAGCGCGCGCCGAGCTCGCGGAGCTCGTCGAACGGCTCGACGTCCGTGCGCTCGCGAGCAACGGTGCTTGGGTGATCAAGGACCCCCGGCTCGCCGTGCTCCTGCCCGTGCTCGCGCCGGTGCTGGACGGCGCGCTCGCGCTGATCACCGTCCGCCACCCGCTCGAGGTCGCGGCCTCGCTCCGGCGCCGCAACGGCGTCCCGATCGCCGCCGGCATCGCGCTCTGGGAGGCCTACACCCGCTCGGCGCTCGCGGTGACCGAGGGACGAGAGCGGCTGATCGTCTCCTACGGCGACCTGCTGGCCGACCCGGCCGCGGCGCTCGCCCGCGTCGCCCGTCGGCTCGAGCACGCCGGCCTGCCCGAGGGACGGCTCGACGTCGAGCTCGGGGCCGCCTTCATCGCCACGGGACTGCGGGCCGAGCGTGCGAGCGCGCTCGACGCGTCCTGGCTCACCCCCACCCAGCAGGACCTCTGGGACCGCCTCCGCGACGGTCGCCCCGTCGACGCGCCCGTCCCGCTGCCGCGCCAGACCCTCGAGGCGCTCGAGGACCACACGGACTTCTGGCTCCGACACGCCCGGAACAGCGGCACCGACGTGGGGCCGCCGGCGCTCGAGGTCATCACCGAACGGGACCGGCTCCGCCGCGCACTGACCGCGGCGACCGCCGAACGCGACCGGATGCAGGCCGCCCTGCGTGGCAGCGTCGCACGGGCCCGGGAGGCCGCCGCGACCCTCGCGCAGGTCGGCCCGGAGCTCGAGCGGCGCGCGTCGGAGGTCGCGGCCGCGAACGCGCAGCTCGAGGTGGAGCGCCGTGCACAGCGCGACACCGAGGCCGAGCGGGCGCGGCTGAGCTCGGCGCTCGCCGCCGCCGAGGCAGCGCGAGCGGAGCTCGCGACGGCCTCGACGCGGACCGAGCGCCTCCTCGACGAGGCGAGCTCCGCTCGGGAGCGGCTGGCCGCCGAGCTCGCCGAGGCGCAGCGCATGGCGACCGCGCTCCACGACGAGGGGGAGCACCTGCGGCGCCGTGCCGCCGAGCTCGTCGCGGAGCGGGACCGTCAGGCCGACCTCGCCACCGGGCTCGCCGCCGAGCGCTCCGCCCTCGCCGAGCGGCTCACGACCACCGAGGGGGCGCGCACGACGGCCGAGGAGCACGCGCGTGCCGTCGCGGCCGAGCGCGAACGGCTCGCGCGACGTGGTGCGCAGCTCGAGGGCGAGCTGGAGCGGCTGCGGGAACGGCTTCGGGACGTGGAGCGCGGCCGCGTCGACCTCGAGCGCCAGCTCGCCGCCATCCGCGCGACCCGGTGGTGGCGCTGGACGGAACCGCTGCGCCGCAGCCCGACCCTCGCGCGGCTGCGGTTGGACCGCGCGTTCGCCGCGTGGCTGCTCCACGTGGGACTGCACGTCCTGCCGCGGCGGTGGAAGCACCGGCTGGTGCCGTTCCGGGTGCGCAAGGGCATCGAGCGCCGCCTGCGCCGTGTCGCGCGCCGACCGCTCCGCCGCCGCGCGATCGTGCCCGAGCCGAAGGACCTGGTCGACACCGTTCGGGCCGAGCATGGGGAGGATCCGGCGACGCTCATCGCCGCACTCGTCGCCGACCTCGCCCCGGGGAGCGCGGTCGCGCTCGACCCGGCCCAGCAGGTCGAGGCCGCCAACCGCGCCTTCGCGCGCAAGGCCCCCCGCGCCACCCGACGCTACGCGGCCACGATCGTCATCCCCCACCTCGACCGGCCGCACCTGACCGCCACCTGCGTGCGTGCCATCTGGCAGCACGTCCACCGCGACGACGTCGAGGTCGTGCTCGTCGACGACGGGTCCGACGCGGACACGAAGCGGGTGCTCCGGCGACTGCGCGGCGTCCGGCACGTGCGGCTCGACGAGAACGCCGGCTTCGGCATCGCCTGCAACGCGGGTGCTGCCGTCGCGCGCGGTGAGGTGCTCGTGTTCCTGAACAACGACTGCCTGGTCCTGCCCGGGTGGCTCGAGCACCTCCTCGGCACGCTCGACGCCGTCGGCGACCGCGCGATCGTCGGCTCGCTCCTCGTCGGCCTCGATGGGCGCGTCGGCGAGAGCGGCGGGACCATCTGGAGCGACGGGACCGGCGCGAACCACGGACGTGGGCGCTCGGTCCGCGACCCGCGCCTGCGCTTCCGCCGCCCGGCCGACTACGTGTCGGGTGCCTCGCTCGCGATCCCGCGTGCGACCTTCGCGGAGCTCGGCGGGTTCGACACCGAGCACTACGAGCACTCGTACTTCGAGGACACCGACCTCTGCTTCCGCCTCCGCGCCGCGGGCGGACAGGTCCTCGTGCAGCCCGCCTCGCAGACGGTCCACGTCGAGGGCGGGACCGCCGGGACCGACGAGGCCATCGGGGCGAAGGCGTTCCAGGCGTCGAACCGGCGCTGCTTCGTCGAGCGCTGGGCCGGCGTGCTCGCCGAGCACCACGCCCCGGGGACCGACCATGCCCTCGGAACGCGCCGACTGACGCCGCGGAGCGTGCTCGTCATCGATGCACGCCTGCCCCGACCCGACGAGGACGCCGGTTCGGTGTTCACCGACGCGCTCCTGAGGACCTTCGTCACGGAGGGCTGGCACACGGCCATCGTGGCCCAGCACGAGGTCCATCCCCAGGACGACCGGGTCGTCGCGCGCCTGTGGCGCGACGGCATCGAGGTCGTGCGCGCCCCGGAGGTCGCGTCCCTGCGCGCGCACCTCGAGGCGCGGGGCGACGAGCACGACCTCATCATCGTGTTCCGGCACAACATCCACGCCGAGGTCCTGCCCGACCTCGCCGAGCTCGCCCCCCGCGCGAGGCGTGCGTTCTTCCCCGCGGACCTGCACGGGCTGCGGGCCGAACGGGAGCGCGAGCTCAACGGCAACGTCGACCCGGACGTGCTCGCTGCCATCCGCGCCTCGGAGGCGGCGGCCGTTCGGGCCTCGGACGTCACCGTCGTCCACAGCACCCACGAGGAGGAGGTGCTGCGCGCCGCGCACCCCGACGCGCGCGTGCGCACGTTCCCGTGGATCAGCGCCGGCCCGACCGGTCCGGTCACGCTCGAGGGCCGACAGGACGTGCTGTTCGTCGGCGGCTTCGGGCATCCACCCAACGTCGACGCAGCACGCTGGCTCGTGGAGGCCATCGTCCCGGAGCTCCGGGCGCTCGGCGTGACCGAACGGGTCGTCGTGGTCGGCTCGAAGGCGCCGAGCGATGTGCTCGCCCTCACCGACCGGGAGCTCGGGGTTGAGGTGCTCGGCTTCGTGCCCGACCTCGCACCGGTGTTCGCCCGCGCACGGGTGTTCGTGGCACCGCTGCGCTACGGGGCAGGGTTCAAGGGCAAGGTCGTCACCGCGATGGAGCACGGCGTGCCGACCGTGCTGACCCCGATCGCGGCCGAGGGGATGGGGCTCACCGACGGTCTCGACATGGTCGTGGCCGACGGAGCGGCGGAGATCGCCGCCGCGATCACGACGCTGCTGCGGGACGACGCGCGCTGGATGGAGGTCGTCACCACGGCCGGCGGCGCGCTGGAGCGGCAGTGGGGGGCGGCGGCTGCGGTCCAGCACGTCCGCGGACTGGTCGAGGCCTGCGGGCTCGGCGCGGACGCCGTGCGGGCAGCGGCGCCCACCTCCTGACGCGCGTCCTCGGAGGACCCCGGCCCATGGATCTCGTGCTCCACATCGGTCGCCACAAGACCGGGACGACGGCCATCCAGCGGTATCTGGCGAGGGTCGGCCATCCGGGTCTGTGCTACCCGGAAGCCGGGCGCAGGCTGATCGGGACCAAGTTGCACGCCGCCCACCACGACGTCCCTGCCCTCGTGAAACGGCAGGACGACGGTGCGGAGCGGGACCGGATGCACCTCGCGGACCGGATCGCCGAGGAGGCGGTCGGGGCATCCGTCGTCGTCCTCTCGAGCGAGTACCTCGAGACACTGCCTGCTGGTGCGATGCCGGCGCTCGGTCGCTTCGTCCGCCGGATCGGAGCGAACCGCACCGTCGTGCTGTACTTCGCCAGGGAGCAGATGGAGTACCTCGCCTCGCGGTTCCAGCAGGAAGTGATCCAGAGGGCGCGGACCCACGACTTCTCCGCCTTCCTCCAGCAGCATCCGGAGCCGCATCTGCCGACGCTGCTCGATCGCTGGGGCGAGCTCGGCGAGGTCCGCGTTCGTCTCTACGACCGGGCATCGCTCCCCGATGGGGATGTCGTGAAGGAACTGCTCGCCCTCGTGGAGCTCGAGCCCGGACCGAGTCCGCCCTTCGGCGATGCGAACCCGTCCGTGTCGGGAAACCTCCTGCTCGTGAAGGCCGCACTCAACGCGGCCGGGGCGGACCCGATGCCGCGGCCCGCGGAGTTCCGGCGTCTCGCGTCCTCGGATCCTCGGTTCACCGGTCGGTTCAGGGTCCCTCGGAGCCTGTGTGAGTCGACGCGCGCGCGCTCGGCATTCAACGAGGACCTCCGACGCATCGTCGGCGACCTCCCGATGCGGGCCCTCTGGGAGGCGCCGCCGGTTCCGGACCTGCCGAACCTCGACACGGACCTCGTCCGCATCGCGCAGGGACTCGGCCTCGACGAGCAGTGGGTGGACGGCATCCGATCGGACCTGGCCGCGATCCGGCGCTGGTTCCTCGCGGACGAACCATGAGCCACGGTCGCAGCGGCACCCAACACGACCGACCAGAGTCGGTCGGGGTTGCTCGTGGTTGACCACCTCGTGCTCCACATCGGTCGGCACAAGACCGGGACGACCGCCATCCAGTGGCACCTGGTCGAGCATGCCTTCCCAGGGATGTGCTACCCGAGGAGCGGACGGGTACGCCCCGACGGTCGGGTCCAACCCGGTCATCACACGTTGGCCAGGACGCTGCAGGACCCGAGCGCCGAGCTCTCCGGGGACCTGCGGCGGATCCGGCGCGGCATCCGGTGGGAAGCGCGGCGGAGTGAGATGCTCGTCCTCTCGAGCGAGGGGTTCCAGAACCTCGACCGGTCCGGGATCGAACGCGTCGAGCGCTTCGTCGCCTCGCTCCGACCGGACCGCTTCACCATCGTCTGCTACCTCCGTGAGTACCTGTCTTACGCCATCTCGGCGTTCCAGCAGTCCGCCCAGTCGAACCCGGGTGTGCATGACTTCGTCGCCTACGCCGAGGGGGTCGGTGACATCGATCTCCTGGCATCCGTCGCCGAGTGGAGGCGCATCGGCGACGTGGTCCTGCGTCCCTACGACCGTTCGTTGCTCGATGCCGGCGACGCCGTGACCGACTTCCTCGGGATCCTCGGGCGTCGTCCGGCCATCGACCCGGCCAGCGTGGCGGACCGGAACCCCTCGATCTCCGGCAACCTGTTGCTCACGAAACTCGTGCTCAACCAAGCGGACTGGCCCCGGCTTCCCGACTACAACGCCCTTCGGAAGTGCGCCAGTGCGGACGATCGCTTCCGAGGACCCTTCCGGGTCGGTGACAGCGATGCCGAAGCGCTCCGGGCGCGCAGCCGGTTCGCACGTGGCGTCCTGGAGCTGTTCCCGGACCTCCCTGTCCCGTCGTTCGCGGGTGGACGTCCCGTCCCGGACATGGCGCGACTCGAGGAGGACCTGGCGACGCTCGCCTCGCCGCTGCGCTTACGGCCGGACGCCGTCACGTTCGTGCGCGAGCAGGCCCACCGCGTCGAGCCGTGGCTGGCACCCAGCGTCCGAGACGCAGGATGAATGCCCCGGCGAAGGTTCCCCGGGCCGGTCGGACGCCGGTCCTCGAACACCTGAGTTGGTGGATCTGACATGGAGGTCATCCTCCACATCGGGCCGCACAAGACCGGTACGACCGCCCTGCAGTCCCACTTGAGCGCGGCCGGGCTCGTGGATGCTTGCTACCCGGTCGGGGGAAGGCTCTCGCCGGACGGCACCCTCGCCCTCGGCCACCACCCGCTGGCACGGCTCCTCCGCTCGAAGCACACGCCGCGCTCGGAGTTGGAGTCCATCGCATCGGCCATCCGTGCCGAGTCCAGCGACGCAGCGGTCGTGATCCTCTCGAGCGAGGCCTTCATGCTCGCCGGTCCGGAAGCGATCGCTCGCACCCGGTGGTTCCTCGACCGACTCCGGCCCGAGCGGATCCGCGTCATCGCGTACCTCCGGGAGAGCCTGTCCCACAGCGCGTCCCTGTTCCAGGACAAGGTCCACACCTACACGGAGGAGTACTCCTTCCCCGACTTCCTTCGACGAAGCCGGGAACTCGACCTAGGGACGCTGCGCGGCCTTTGGAGCCCGGTCGGCAGACTGATTCTCCGGCCCTATGACCGGTCCTTGTTCACCGGCGGGGACATCACGTCCGACTTCGGTGCGACCATCGGAGTCGCGCTCGGTGCGGTCCGCGCAGGATCGCGCGATCCGAACCCTTCGATCGGCGGGAACCTGCTGGTCGTGAAGGCCATCCTCAACAACGTCGGGATCGGGGATCGGGCCGCCCGGTTGCCCCTCCGTCGACTCGCCCGCGAGGACGCGCGGTTCCGCGGACGGTTCCGTATCCCGCCCGGGTTCTCGCGCGACTTCCGGGCGGCATCCCAGTTGAACCACGAACTGGTCCTGCTGTTCCCGGACCTCCCGATGCGAGACCTGTCCGCCGATCCCATGGTCCCCGACGCGGCGACCTTCGAAGCGGACGTGGCGCTCATCGCTGACCGGATGTCACTGATGGAGGAGGAGGTCCGCGCCGTGATGTCTGCAGCTGACAGAGTCGGCCCGTGGTTCCTGAACGACATCGCCTGAGCGGGACAATCGGCCCACCCAGCGGCTCGGAACCTCGAGGCGGAACCGCGCCCGACGCAGGGACCGGATCGCGCTCAGATGGACCGCGCTTCGTCGGGCGCTGACAGGTGCTGAGCACCGCCGCGATCGACGAACCCTGCGTCGAACTCAAGGTTGGTCCAATGCGACGCTGCCTGTTCCGAAGAGCGCTCGCGGAGCAGGCGCAGCGTTAGCGCACGATCCGCCACCCAAACGTGCAGGTGACCCCCATCGACGTTTCGCTCGACGAGGACAGCACTGAGCGCCTCGGAAAGTACCGGTGGGCCGGCGAGGCGGTAGAGCGATTCGCCGGTGCGATTCAGGATGTTCTCGATGGCGGCCCCGACGGCGCGCCCGAGGACGGGGTGTTGCGGCGGCGCAGCGATGAAGTCGTTCTTCGCCCGGATCCGCTCGAGCGGCAGATCGGCATGCTGGGCCGCGACCGCGACATGGAGGCCGGGTCGTGCTCCCATCGAGTACCGGAGCGGAACCGATGCGGCCAGATCCGCGTCGACGTACACCCCTCCCTGCTCGTGCAAGACGGCATAGCGGAACAGGTCGGCACGCATCGCTGGATGCGCGAGCGAGCGAAACGCGCGTACGGCCTCCTCCGAGAGGCTGGCCAGCAGGCGCTCCGCGTCCTCGGGACCCCACAGCCGGTAGGTGAAGTCCGGGTTCCGACGCCTCCATTCCTCGGCCCGTGCCCGATATTCCGCCGGTAGGCCGCGGGGCTCCCAGTACTGATGGATGAGCGCCGGGATCGATCGGACCGGCTGGGTCGCAGCGCCGCACAGGGCCACTCGGAGGCCGTCCGGCGACATGCGTTCCACCGCGGAGAGCGCCTCCTCCCACCGCTCGAGCGCGAGTAGCGCATCGATGACGGCGATCCCGACCGCTCGGTCCCGACGCCCATCCCGACCGACCGCGATGCGCCGGAGGATCGGCAGCGCTCGTTCATACCGTCCCACGCGCATCCATGTTCGTGCGGCCGTGTACGCCGCCCACCATCCCCCAGGAAGCGGATCCGTGAGATCCGTCAACGCTTGGACAGCGAGCTCGGGCTCACCACGATCGGCATGGAGTTTCGCAAGGGCTACGCCGAGCATCACCGACTCAGGGTGGAGACCGCGCGCTCGCTCAAGCACGTCGAGCGCCTCGGTCGACCGTTCGAGTCGCGAGAGGGCGTCGGCGAGCTTGACCGCGCTCGCGATGTGACCCGGTCGGAGCCGCTGTGCCCGATACAGCGCATCGACCGCTGCCTCGGCATCGCCGAGACGCAGCGCGCAGGCTCCAAGCCCGACAAGTCCCTCGACATCCTCCGGATGGAGGGCGACCAGCGTCAGGAACCGCTCCCTCGCAGCTGCCACCTCGCCCATCGCGAACAGGCTGCGAGCGACCCCCCGCATCACATCGGCATCGTCAGGGGCGCGCTGCGACATCTCCTCGTACCGGGCGAGTGCCTCCCCGGCTTGACCTGCACGCAGGAGCGCCGCCGCTTCGCCCGACCCCGATCTGTCCGACCGGTGCGCAGTTTCGGCCACCCGACCACCCCTGCTCGACCTCGGCGTCATCGATGAGCATACGAAGGGGTGGTCCGCACCGCTCCGCACGAACCGCTCGGGCGAGCGACCGCGACCGCGGCGCTTCCTTCAGACCCCAAATCCCACCGGACAGCACGTTCGATGCCGAGTGCCTTGCGCCATCCAACGTGCGAAGGGGATTCATCACTGACCTTGATTGACGGTGGAAGCCACGCGGCACCTCACCCCTCAACGAATCCCGCTTCGAAGGACAGCCGGGTCCAGTGGGACTCGTCCTGACCGGCCGGCCGCGGAAGCGAACCACGGAGGCACTGTGCCCGGAGGGTCTCCCACACGTGCAGGGTGCCGGCACCACGCTCCCCCCCGCGGACGACCGCGCGGAACGCTTCTGAGAGGACCGGTGGGCCGGCCAGCGAGATGAGGTTCGGTGCGCTCCGGTCGAGGACGTTGCGCACCGAGGTCATCAGGGCCGCGAGGACGATCGGGTGTTCCGGCGGCGATGCGATGAAGTCGTTGCGGATGCTCATCCGTTCGAGGGGTCGTCCGACGGAGTTCTTCCCGGCCGTCGCGTGGAAGCCGGGCGTGGCCAGCACCGTGAGGTGCAGCGGCAGCGCTGCGGTCAGGTTGGCGTCGAGGTAGACCCCGCCGTGACGGAGCAGGACGGCGTAGCGGAACAGGTCCGAACGCATCGCGGGGTGCCGGAGGGACCGGAACGCCCGCTGCGCATCGCCGGAGAGATCCGCGAGGAGTGCCTCTGCCTCACTGGCGCTCCAGACACGATGGACGCACTCCGGATTGCGACGACCCCACTCCTCCGAACGGACGCGATACTCGTCCGGCATGTCGCCCGGCTCCCAGTACTGGTGGATGAGCGCCGGGACCCGCTCCGCCCGAGGGCCGGGGAGTGCCGTGCCGATCGACCTCAACGCCCTCGGTGCAGCAGTCTCCGCGAAGGCGAGCGCCCGTTCCCATTGCCGAAGGGCGAGGAGCGCCTCGAGCATGCCGACCTCGGCAGCATCGTCGCGTCGAACACCCTCCGCCTCCAGCAGCGCTTCGAGCAGCGGGATCGCACGGTCATGGCGACCGAGCTCCATCCAAGCCCTTGCAGCGGCGTACGTCTCCGATCGGTCCCCCCGTGGCATCGCACCGAGCGCCACCAGTTCCTGCTCCGCGAGTTCCGGCGAAGCGCGGCTGAGGTGGAGCCTCGCGAGCGCGACGCGCAGGCGTGAGGAATCCGGGTGCCGTCGGCGGGCGCACATCAGCACTTCGAGCGACTCGTCGGACCGGCCGACCGCGACGAGCGCCTCCGACAGCTTGACCGCACTGCTGGTGTGGCCGGGCCGGACGCGCTGGGCCGCTCGGAGGCGATCGATGGCGACCTCAGGCACTCCTGACTTGAGGGCGACGATCCCCAAGCCCGTCAGGCCCTCGACGTCGTCGGGCGAACCTTCGAGCAACTGCAGGTAGTGGTCGCGCGCGGCACCGAGATCGCCGAGTCGCAAGAGACTCCGTGCCACACCGCGGCGCGCCTCGAGATGGTGCGGGTCGCGCCCGAGGACCTCACGGAAGCTCGCGAACGCCTCCTCGACACGTCCCGTACGAAGGAGGTCCGATGCTGCGGCCACGACATCGTCGAGTCGTCGGGATCCGTGTTCCATCCGCACCTCTGCGAGTTCAGCACCGGCGGTTGCCGAGGGTAGGAGTTGGGTTGGACGTCCGCTGGCTTCGCAGTACCGAGCACGCGTTGAGCGCGCGATGTCGGAGCGACGGACGACCGCGCCTCGAGTGCCCCGTGTTCATCGTGCGCGCCTACGATGTCGCTCCCGACCGCACTCGTGGTCCAGGACCAGGACGCCGGGAGATGCACGGACTCCACGTGAAGGTGGTGCGTCCGGAAGCCAGCCTCGCTGCGCACCCCGGCTGGTCCGATGCCGCCCTTCGGGCCATCGCGGCTGCGTCGCCGGTCGCGGTCCTCGCGCCTCTCCCAGGGCCAGACGGGAACTTCTTGGAGGTCTTGACGGGGACCCTTCGCTACCGGACCCTCCGCTTGCACGATCCGCAGGGCCTCCACGCCGCGCTTCCCGTGGAGGAGAAGGCCCGCCGGATGGCGGCGGTGGCGGTGCAGACCGGTCGCGATCTCCGTGGCATCGAGCGTCCGACCGGTGAGGCGGCCGAGGTCCACGCTGCGAGGCGCCGACAGCTCCATGAGCGTGCTGCTGTGCTCGCCGATGCCGGCATCCTGGGCGAGGTGCGGCTCGAGGCCGGGACCGCTGCGGCACTACGAGTGCTGCTGGGTGGCGGTCCGGTCGCCGAGAGCGCATGCGATGGGGTCGCACATGGCGACCTCCACCCGAGCAACGTCGTGCTCGCAGCCGGAGGCATCCGGGTCATCGACCTCGAGAACCTCATGCCCGCGCCAGCGTTCACCGACCTGCTCTACGTCGCTCGCTGGTCCCGACGTGACGAGGTCGCATGGCGGGCGCAGATCGCGGTCGCCAGCGCCGAACTCGGCCGTGGACCAGGACAGCCCGACCTGCAGCTCTGCTGCGAGGTGCTCCTCGTCCAGGCGTCCGAGCTGCTCCGACGCACGGTGCCTGCTCCCGAGAAGAACCTCCGTAACATCGCTGACGCCCTCGGGTTCCTCCTGAGCTCCACCCCATCGCCGTAGGCGTTCGCTCTTGCGTCGCGCACGAGCCCCGTGGGTACACACGGCGACGGCTCCGTGCCATGGACGCCATCACCATCGAACAGGGCTGGCTCCACCGTGACCGACGTCGCCGGCGCGACCTCGCGGCCGCTCATCGAGATCCGGAGGGGGACCGGGAGCCGGTCGATGGGACCTCGCCGTGCAACGGTGGGTCACGGTGCTCGGTGGGGAAGGATCGGGAGGTCTCCTCGCGGGAAGTCATCCCTCGAGGAGGAGTTCGCGACGCAGGTCTCGGTCCTGGTGGAGGTCCATCGCGAGTTCCGCGAAGAGCGACCTCCTCCGCGAGTCGGTGGGGCAGACGAGGACGTCCGTCGACCCCGCGAGAGCCAGTAGGTCCGCGAACAGGTCCACCGCTCCGCCGCGGGGGTCCGGA
>JBEAQO010000027.1:0-8571 GCA_041163825.1 Actinomycetota bacterium
GCGAGGCCGGCGTCGTCGAGGTCGACGAGCCGGTGGCCGCGCCCGGCGAGGTCGTCGTCGCCGTCGAGCGCGTCGGGGTCTGCGGCACCGACGTCGAGTTCTTCACCGGCGAGATGGCCTACCTCCACGACGGCCACGCCGCGTTCCCGCTGCGCATCGGGCACGAGTGGTGCGGGCAGGTCGTCGCGCTCGGCGAGGGCGTCGAGCCGGCCTGGCAGGGCGCGCGGGTGACCGGCGACACGATGCTCGGCTGCCGCGACTGCGAGCGCTGCCGCGCCGGCCGCCAGCACCTCTGCGCACGCCGCACCGAGCTCGGGATCCGTGGCGGACGTCCGGGGGCGCTCGCCGAGCGGGTCGCCGTCCCGGCGGTCGCGCTCCACCGTCTGCCCGACACCGTCGATGCGACCCTCGGTGCGCTCGTCGAACCGGGCGGCAACGCCCTGCGCTGCGTGCGCGCGGCCGGGCTCGCGCCCGGTGAACGGCTGCTCGTCGTCGGGCCGGGCGCGATCGGGCTGTTGGTCGCGCTCTTCGCCCGGGCGGAAGGGGTCCACGTCACGCTCGCCGGGATCACCGACGCCTCGCTCGCGTTCGCGCGCCGGCTCGGCTTCGACGACGTCCACCTCGTCGCCGACCTCCCGCCCGGGACCTTCGACGCGGTCGTCGACGCCTCGACGGGTCCGGAGGTGCCGGCGCTCGCCCTCGAGCGGGTCGAGCCCGGGCGCACCGTCGTGCTGATCGGCATCGCCGGCGTGGAGAGCCCGGTCGACACGCGCCGCATCACGCTCGCTGACGTGACGGTCGTCGGGGTGCTCTCCGCCTCGCCGGGCATCGCCGGGGCCATCGCGCGCTACGCCGACGGCTCGGTCGACCCGCGCCCGCTCGTCGGCGCGACCGTCGGGCTCGGCGAGGTCGCGGCCGTGCTCGCCGGTTCGCGCCCGGCCGGCGCGGGACCGGGCCCGAAGGTCCTCGTCGACCCGACCCGCTGAGCCGTTCGCCGTCGGCCGGCCCGACCGCTGCGCCCGCGGGTGGCGGGGGCCGAACGGGCGGGGGAGCGTCGCTCGTCCGGAGCCCCGCCCCACCTAGCGTCCCGCCCGTTCGGCGACGCTCGCACGGCACCCATGCCGCGGGGGCCCTCCAGCGCCGAAGGAGCATCCCCATGCGACGCAGCTCCGGCCACGTCCTGCGCACGGGCCTCGCCGGGGCGACCCTGCTCGCCCTCGCGCTCGTCGGCTGCGCCGGCGGCGCGGACGACGCCGCGCCCGAGGCCCCCATCGAGGCCCCCGCCGAGGAGCCCGCCGACGCGCCGGCCGAGGCGCCGGCCGAGGACCCGGCCGCCACCGACACCAGCGAGGTCGCCGAGGCGACCGGCATCGTGCTCTCCGGCGGTGCGCTCGAGGTCGAGCTCACCGACGGCGGCACCACCGAGCTCGCCATCGATGCCGCCGACCACGCGGAGGCCGTCGCGCAGGTCGCGGTCGTCGCCGGCGAGCCCGAGGCCACCGGCACCAACGCCGACTGCGCCGCCGACTTCGCCACCTGGGGCGGCCTGACCCTCTACGGCGACCCGACCTCCGGTGCGCTCGTCGGCTGGTCGCTGCGCGAACCCGTCCCGGCCGGTGTCCGCGTCCTCGACGCGGAGGCGGCGCTCGGTGCCACCCGCGCCGAGGCCCTCGCGCGCTTCTCCGGGGCGGCCGACTTCAGCGACGGCGACACGACCATCGGACGCGAGTGGACCGGCGAGGGCTACGCGGGCCTCTTCTCGGGTGCCACCGAGACCGACACGGTCACGAACCTGTGGTCGGGCAACGCCTGCATCTTCCGCTGACGACCCGGTGGGACGCCGTCGGCGCAGAGGCCGGCGACCTCCTCAGCGGGCCTAGGCTCGGGCCATGAGCACCCATCCCGCCCCGATCCGCCTCGACGTGTGGGTCGATGTCGTCTGCCCGTGGTGCCTGATCGGGCTGCGGCGCCTCGACCAGGCGCTCACGGAGCACGCCGCGCGTCCGGACGCGATCGCCGTCGAGGTGCGCCTGCGGAGCTTCGAGCTCGAGCCGGACGCGCCGCTCGAGGCCGGAGCCAGCGTCGTCGAGCACCTCGCCGAGCGCATGGGCGCCAGCGCCGACGAGGTGCGCGCGATGATGGCGCGCGTCAACCAGCACGCCGCCACCGTCGGGGTCACGATCGACTTCGACCGGGTGCGCAGCGTCGGCACGCGCCGGGCGCACGAGGTGCTCCAGCTCGCCCTCGATGCCGCCCGGCAGCGTGAGGTCGCCGCGGCGCTCACGTCCGCGCACTTCCTCGAGGGCGCCGACCTCTCCGACGTCGCGACGCTCGTGTCGCTCGCGGCCGGCGCGGGGCTGGAGGCCGACGCGGTCGCCGCGGCGCTCGCGAGCGGGGAGCGCATCGATGCGGTGCGTGCCGACGAGGCGCTCGCGCGCGAGCTCGGGGTGTCGGGCGTGCCGGCCTACGCGATCGACGGCGCGCTCGCGCTCGGCGGGGCGCAGCCGGTCGAGACGCTCGTCGCCGCGCTCGCGGCCGCCCGGACCTCGACGCCGTCCGACGCCTGACCCGGCCTCGGCCGGGCGCCCGTTCGGATCAGGCCTTCCAGTCCTCCGGCGAGCACGCGGGGCCGAAGCCGAGCTCCTCCGGGGTGCGCCACGACCCGGCGGCCACGTCGAAGTAGTGGACGAGGTTCCGGCCACCGCCCGGCTCCTCGCAGTTCGTGGCCTCGAACACGTCACGGCCGAACGCGACGCGCACGTAGGCGGGCGCTCCCTCGTACACGGCGGCGAGCTCGGCGATCAGGGCCTCGTCCCACCCGCGCTCGTCGCGCCCGAAGGCCTGCGAGGGGCCGCGTGCGGCGCTCGGCTCGGAACCGAACGGGACGGTCCAGACCTCCCACACCGCGACCTCGCTCGCCTCGAGCGCCTCGAAGGCGCGACCCGCCGCCACGAGGCTCGACCCCGAGGCTCGTGGGATCGAGCGCAGGAACGGCTCGCCGTCGATCGACCGTGCGGAGAGGTAGGGGACCTCGCTGCCCTGGCCCGGCAGCTCGGCGTTGCGTCGCTCGTGGAGCTCGGCCGCGAGCTCCCGCTCCATCGGGAAGAGGACGTCGAAGTCGGCACCGGCGCTTCCCGCCTCGATGAGGAACGGGGCGGGGCGGTCGTCGAGGACGTTGGCGACCGCGAGGTCGAGCTGGGCCTCGACCAGCAGGAGCGTGCGGCCCGGGTCACCGAGCGCGACCTCGGTCGAGAAGGCGGGGATCTCGAGCTCGATCCGGTAGACGTAGCCGCGTCGGTTCTCGACCTCCAGCGGCGGCAGGCCGATCTGGGTCGCCGTGACATCCGCGCCGTCGGCCGGGGCGGTGTCCGTCTCCTCGGGCTCGACGCCTGGGGCGTCCGCGGGCACCGACGGGTCCTCGAAGTCGGGGGCGGCGTCCGTCCCGCCGTCGGCGCTGCAGGCGCCGGCGAGCAGCGCGGCGAGCAGCAGCGCGACCGGTGTGGCGGTGCGACGGCCCGTGCGGGCGCCGGTCGTGCGGGCTCGGTCCGACGTGCCGGTGGTCGGTCGCTGCGTCGCCTGCATGGTGCGCTCCTCGTCCCCGGACGGGACCCACGGCGGGAACCTCGGAGGGGACCCGACACGCCGCGGTCGGAGGCCCCCGTCGCGGACGACGGTAACCACCGCCGCGCACCGGACCGCGCGCCGGAGCCGGTCCGACGGCCGGGGCCGGAGCGCGAACGGGCTCACCAGCGCGCCACGGCCGCGATCGGGCCCTGTGCGCCGAGCGCACCGGCCGGGACGGGCACGACCTCGGCACCGGCGTCGAAGCAGGCCCGCACCGCCGCCGCGATGCGTGCGTCGATCACGACCCCGTCCTCGACGACCTCGTCGGTCGCACCGCGCTCGACGAGCAGACGGTGCACGCGGCCCTGATCGGCGAGGGCGTAGACGTCGTCGGCCCCGACGGCCGTGCGCGCCGGGGGGAGCTCGCCGAACGCGGCCACGGCGTCGGCGGCGGCGCGCCCGCGCGACGCCTCGAGGGCGTCCCGCACGTGCTGGGCGAGCGCGGCGTCGCCCGCACGGTCGTGGTTGCCATCGACCTCGGCGAGGATGCGAGCGGTGAGCGCGGCCGGGGCGACCCGCCGGAAGTGCTCGCGCAGGCGCGCGACGCCGACGAGCACGATCGGTCGCGCGAGCGCGGGCGGGTCGAGTCGCGCGAGGTGCTCGGCGACCTCGTTCAGGAAGCCCTCGAGGTAGGCGTCGCGCTGCTCGCTGTCCGGCGGCTCCTCCTTGCGGCGCTCCCCGTGGTCGCGCACGTCGTGCTCGTAGGGCAGGAGGTCGTCGGTGAGCTCCTCGAGGGTCTCGTTCAGCCGGTAGCGGCGCGCGCCCTGCGTGGCGCCACCGCCGGACGAGATGACGACCACGTCCACGTCGTCGGCCGGGTCGAGGATCGCCTCGGCGGCGGCGAAGCGCTCGCCGACGATGACGCGCTGGACCGGGGCGACGGCGAGGCGCACGACGCGCGTCAGCGACGGTGCGACGTAGCAGGCGACCCCCTCGCCACGGGTGGCCCCGAGCTGGCGGCGGACCTCGGCCTCGAGGTCGGCGAGGCGCTCGGTGATCGCGGCGCGGTCGGCCGGAACGACGTCGGCGCGGCGCTGCTCGATGGCGGCGATGGCCGCACGGGCACCGTCGCGCACCCGGACGAGCCCCGGGTCGGGCGCGGTGCGCTCGATCGGCGCGCAGACGGTGACCGCGAGCCCGGTGCTCGCGGCGTCGACCTCGGCGAGCAGTCGGCGGAGTCCCTCGGTGTGCATGGCGTGTCCCTGCGGTCGGTGGTGCCCCGGCGGTCGGTCGACCGGGAGTCTGCCCCCCCGTGAGGCCGAGCGCCAAGGGCACTCGGTCCCGGGCGCGGGGGCCCTCCGGGCCGGGTAGCCTTCCGCACGCCGGCGGACCCCCGGGGCCGACGGCGAGCGCACGACCCGATCCAGCACGTTCCCCCACCCATCACGCACGCCTGCCGACGGACGGCCCCGGTGCCCCGAGGACTCGGGGTGGGCCGCGATCCCGACTCGCCAGCCGAGGATCGACCGGATGACGCGGGCGGAGGCCCAACCGAACCGGAGGACCCCATGGCGGTCGTCACCATGCGCCAGCTGCTCGAGGCCGGCGTCCACTTCGGGCACCAGACCCGACGCTGGAACCCCAAGATGCGCCGCTTCATCTACGGCGAGCGCAACGGCATCTACGTCATCGACCTGCGGCAGACGGTCGGCCACATCGAGCGCGCCTACTCCCACACCCGCGACCTCGTCGCGCGCGGCGGGACGGTGCTCTTCGTCGGCACCAAGAAGCAGGCTCGCGAGGCCATCCAGTACCAGGCTGCGCGCGTGGGCATGCCCTACGTGACCGAGCGCTGGATGGGCGGGATGCTCACCAACTTCTCGACGATGCGATCGCGCATCAACCGCCTGAAGGAGCTCGAGGCGATGGAGTCTTCGGGCACCTTCCAGCTCCTCCCGAAGAAGGAGGTGCTGCAGCTGCAGCGCGAGCACGAGAAGCTGATGACCACGCTCGGCGGCATCCGCGAGATGCAGAAGCTGCCCGACGCGGTCTACGTCGTCGACACCGTCGTCGAGGAGATCGCCGTCAAGGAGGCGAACCGTCTCGGCATCCCGGTCATCGCGATCCTCGACACCAACTGCGACCCGGACCTCGTGCAGCTCCCGATGCCGGGCAACGACGACGCGATCCGCTCCTCGGCCCTGCTGACCCGTGTGATCGCGGACGCCTGCGCCGATGGGCTGATGCTGCGTGCCTCGCGCACCCCCGACGACGAGCTCCGCGTCCAGGCCCAGGCGGCGACCGAGTCGACCGGTGGGGCGAGCGAGCCCAAGGCCGAGTGGGAGATCGAGCTCGAGCGCCAGCGTGCGGCCGAGCAGGCCTCCCGTGCCGCCGGCTCGGCCCCGGCCGAGCCGGGCGAGTCGGCCGCAGCCGAGCCGGGCGAGCCGGCCGCGGCCGAGCCCTCGCCGGACGTGTCCGCGGTCGTCGGCGCGCTCGAGGACGACGACCTCGATGACCTCGATGAGGAGGCCTGAGCATGGCCGTCGACATCTCCGCCGCGGACGTCAAGCGGCTCCGTGAGCTCACCGACGCGCCGATGATGGCGTGCAAGACCGCCCTCGTCGACGCCGGCGGCGACCTCGAGAAGGCCGCCGAGCTGGTGCGCGAGCGCACCGGCGCGAAGATGGACGCGCGCGCGGGCGAGCGCACGGCCGGGGACGGGCTCGTCCTCTCCTACCTGCACGCGCCGACCCCGGGACTTCCCGCCCGGGTCGGGGTGCTGCTGCAGCTCTCGTGCGAGACCGACTTCGTCGCCAAGGGCGAGCTGTTCGGCAAGCTCGCGAAGGACCTCGCGATGCACATCGCGGCGGCCAAGCCGCTGGTCGTGCGTGCCGAGGACCTCGACCCCGCGCTCGTGGACAAGGAGCGCGAGTTCGCCCGCAAGGAGGCGACCGAGTCGGGCAAGCCCGCCGACATCATCGAGCGCATCGTCGAGGGGCGCGTCGCCAAGGCGCTCTCCGAGTGGGTGCTGCTCGACCAGCCCTTCGTGCTCGACCCGGACCGCACCGTCGCGCAGGCGATCAGCGACGTCCAGGGCGTGCTCGGCGAGAAGGTCGAGGTGGCGCGCTTCGCCCGCTTCGAGGTCGGCGCCTGACGGCGGACGCACGACGGCCCGGGAGGGAGGCGGCATGACGGCGAGGCCGGCGCTCCAGCGCGTGCTGCTCAAGCTCTCGGGCGAGGCGTTCTCCGACCCGGCGGTCCAGGGTGGCATCGACCCGGGCATCGTCCGCCAGGTCGCCCGCGAGCTCGCGGAGCTGCGGGAGTCGGACGGCACCGAGGTCGCGATCGTGGTCGGCGGCGGCAACATCTTCCGCGGCAACTCGCCCTCGGCCGCCGGGATGGACCGCTCCAGCGCCGACCAGATGGGGATGCTCGCCACCACCATCAACGCGCTGGCGCTCCAGGACGCGCTGGAGAAGGTCGGGGTGCCGACCCGGGTGCAGACCGCCATCCTGATGCAGCAGATCGCCGAGCCCTACATCCGGCGTCGCGCGATGCGCCACCTGGAGAAGGGGCGCGTGGTCGTGTTCGCGGCCGGGCTCGGCGTCCCCTACTTCACCACCGACACCACCGCCGCCCAGCGCGCGCTCGACATCGGTGCCGACGCGATCCTCAAGGGCACCCAGGTCGACGGTGTCTACGACCGCGACCCCCGGCGCAGCGAGGGTGCTACCCGCTACGACGAGGTCGACTTCCTCGCCGTGCTCAACCAGGGCCTCGGCGTGATGGACGCGACCGCCATCTCGCTGTGCATGGACAACGACCTGCCGATCGTGGTCTTCGAGCTGCTCGAGCCCGGCAACATCCGTCGCGTGGTGCGCGGCGAGCCGGTCGGCACGCTCGTGCATCGGATCGAGGGCGCGAACGGCGACGGCAACGGAAGCGGCAACGGCACGCACGAGCGAGGAGGGGGCGCATGAGCCTCGAGGAGCTGGCCGCCGACGCGGCCCACCGCATGGACCAGGCCGTCGAGAAGGTCTCGGCCGACTTCCAGACCATCCGCACGGGGCGCGCCAACCCGCAGATCCTCCACCGCGTGATGGTCGACTACTACGGCTCGCGCACGCCCCTGCAGCAGCTCGCGAACTTCGCGGTGCCCGAGCCGCGGGTGCTGATCGTCAACCCGTTCGACAAGGACGCGCTCAACCAGATCGAGCAGGCCATCCGCGACGCGGACCTCGGCATCAACCCGTCCTCCGACGGCGTGGTGCTGCGCTGCGTCTTCCCCGAGCTCACCGAGGAGCGGCGCAAGGAGTACACGAAGCTCGCCAAGCAGGTCGCCGAGGACGGCAAGGTCGCCGTGCGCAACGTCCGTCGCCAGGTCCGCGATGGGATGCAGAAGCTCGAGGACGACGGCGAGGTCGGCAAGGACGAGCACGAGCGCGCCACCAAGTCCCTGGAGGACCTCACCGCCCAGCACGTCGCCCGCATCGACAAGGCGCTCGAGGCCAAGGAGAAGGAGCTCCTCGAGGTCTGAGGTCGGTCGACGGGAGGCTCGGCGATGACGGACGGGACCGCGGCGGGCGGGCGTGACCTCGTGCGCGCCACCCTGACCGGCATCGCGCTGGCCATCGTCGCATTCGGCTCGATCCTCTGGCGACCCGCCGCCTTCACCGTCGTCATCGTCGTCCTGCTCGGCGTCGCGTCGGTCGAGCTCGGCCGCGTCCTGCGCGGCGTGGGACGCGGGCTCCACGTCGATGTGCTCATCGTCGTGGGCACCCTCTGGCTCGTCACGACCGCCCTGTACGGCGCACCCGCCCAACGCGCCGGCTACGTGCTGCTCCTGGTCGCGGCCGTCGCCCGCTCCTTGCTCGACCGCGAGCGCCGCGATGCGCTGGCCACCGTCGCCGCGACGGTGCTGCTGGGGCTGTGGACCGCGGGGCTCGGCACGCATGCGCTGCGGCTGCTCGCGCTCGACGGCGGGGACCGGCTCCTGATCGTCGCGCT
>JBEAQO010000028.1:0-3591 GCA_041163825.1 Actinomycetota bacterium
GCGAGCTTCGCACCCGGTTGGTACCCGGACCCGACGGGCCGCCACGACCATCGCTGGTACGACGGAGCACGCTGGACCGACCACGTCGGTGACGCCGGGCGCGCCAGCATCGACGCGCTCGCCGCGGACACCGGTCCCTCGACGGGCCAGCGGCCACCGCGCAACGAGGCGCTCCGGGTCCTCGGCATCGTCGTCGGGGTGCTCGCGGTCGCCGTCGTCGCGCTGTTCGCCTGGGCGGCGTGGATGCTGACGAGCGGTCGTGGACCGTCCGGTGACGCCTTCGAGCGCTACACCGAGTGCCTGGAGTCGCGCGACCCCGCGGAGTGCGAGGCGGAGCTCCAGCGGCTGCTGATCGAGCGCCTCGCGCCCGCGACCCCGGCCGACTGAGCCGGGCTCAGCCGCGCGGCACCGGCGAGGCGCCCCCGCCCTGATCGTGGCGGACCGGCTCGGGCTCGAGGCGGACCGGCAGCCCACGTCGTGCGAGCTCCTCCTTGACCTCGCGCACGCGCACCTCGCCGAAGTGCAGGATGGAGGCCGCGAGCACCGCCGAGGCGCCCCCGAGCTCGATCGCCTCCGCGAGGTGCTGCACGCTGCCCGCACCCCCGGATGCGATCACCGGGACCCCGACCGCTCCCGTCACCGCCGCGAGGAGCTCGAGGTCGAAGCCGGCCCTGGTCCCGTCACGGTCCATCGACGTCAGCAGGACCTCCCCGGCGCCGCGCCGCTCCCCCTCCCTGCACCACTCGACGACGTCGCGACCGGTCCGTGTCCGTCCGCCGTGGGTCACGACCTCCCACCGCGGGGTCGGCCCACCTGCGACGCGGCGCGCGTCGACGGCGAGCACGACCGACTGCGCGCCCAGCGCGAGCGCCGCCTCGTCGAGGAGCTCGGGGCGCTCGACGGCGGCCGTGTTGAAGGCGACCTTGTCCGCTCCCGCACGCAGCATCCGACGCGCGTCCTCGACGCTCCGCATCCCGCCACCGACCGTCAAGGGGATTGCGACCTCGTCCGCACAGCGGGCGACGACGTCCACGAGGATCTCGCGCTCATCGCTCGACGCCGTGATGTCGAGGAACACCAGCTCGTCCGCGCCCTCGCGGTCGTAGGTCCGCGCGAGCTCGACCGGATCGCCCGCGTCGCGCAGTTCCACGAAGTTGATGCCCTTGACGACGCGTCCCTCCGTGACGTCGAGGCAGGGGATCACGCGTGCGGCCAGCGTGTCCGCCCGACCGTGCGCGCGCCGCGACGAGGACCGATCCGCCTGCGCGCTCACGAGGGGGATGCCGCGACGGCCAGCGCCGCGCCGAGGTCCAGCGCTCCGGTGTAGAGGGCCTTGCCGACGATGGCCTCGTCGACGCGCGGATGGACGGCGGCGATCGCCCGGAGGTCCTCGATGCCGCTGACGCCGCCCGAGGCCGTCACGCGCGCGGTCGTGGCCTCCGCGACGCTCGAGAGCATGGCGAGGTTCGGACCGGTGAGCATGCCGTCCCGCGCGATGTCCGTCGACACGAAGCGCGGGACCCCGAGGGCGGTCAGCCGCTCGATCGTCCCGAAGAGCTCCCCCGCGTCCGTCGTCCATCCGCGGGCGCGGAGCCGATCGCCGTCGGCGTCGAGGCCGACGGCGATCACCGGTCCGACGGAATCGAGGACCTCGCCGACCAGGTCGGGCTCGGTCAGCGCCATCGTGCCGAGGACCACGCGGCTCGCGCCGTAGTCGAGCGAGGCACGGACATCGTCGAGGCGCCGCACACCGCCGGAGGCCTGAACCCGGCAGCCGGTCGCCTCGACGATCCGAGCGATGATCGCTCGGTTGCGCGGTTCGCCGGTGAATGCCGCGTCGAGGTCGACCACGTGGAGCCACGTCGCCCCCTCGGCGGCGAAGCGCTCCGCGACGGCGACGGGGTCCTGGTCGTACACCGTCTCCGCGTCGGCACGGCCCTGCGTGAGGCGAACGGCACGTCCGTCACGGATGTCGATGGCGGGCAGCAGCGTGAGCACGGGAGCTCCGGGGTCGGCGTCGGCGCTGCAGAGGGGACGGGGGCGCGGTCGGTGGCGAGCCTACGCGAGGCCAGCGAGCCAGTTCTCGAGCAGGCGCGCGCCGACGCGCCCCGACTTCTCGGGATGGAACTGGGTCCCCACGACGCTGCCCTCCCGCACGATGCACGGGAAGCCCCGGCCTCCGTAGTCGCAGTCGGCGACGACGTGGGTCGGGTCGGCCGGCACCGCGAAGTACGAGTGCGCGAAGTAGGCGCGCTCCCCCGAGATCCCGGCCAGCAGCCGATCGTCGGCGTGCCCGTCCACCGGAACGATGACGTCCCAGCCCATGTGCGGAACGACGGCATCGGAGGGGAAGCGGACGACCCGACCCGGCAGGAGCCCGAGCCCCGGCTCCTCCGCCTCCTCGGAGGTCGCGTAGAGCAGCTGCATGCCCACGCAGATGCCCAGCACCGGCCGCGCGTCGTCGATGAAGCCACGGACGACGTCCACGAGCCCTCCCGCGCGCAGGCGGGCCAGGCAGCTGCCGAAGTGGCCGACGCCCGGGATGACGAGCACGTCCGCCCGCTGCGCCTCGGCCGCATCGGACGTCACGATCGCCCGCGCTCCGGCAGCCTCGAGCCCGCGCTTGGCGGAGCGGACGTTGCCGGCGTCGTAGTCGAGGACCGCCGCGACCGGCGCCACCGTCATGCGAGCGTGCCCTTCGTCGAGGGGACGCCGCTGCCGGTCACCCGGACCGCACGTCGGAGCGCGACCGCGACCGCCTTGAAGACCGACTCGAACACGTGGTGGGTGTTGTCCCCGGAGCGGTTGAGCACGTGCAGGGTGATGCGCGCGTTGGCGACGAGGGCCTCGAAGAAGTGCTTCACGAGCGTCGTCTCGAAGGTCCCGACGACCTCGACGGGGGTGTCAACCTCCCACACGAGGTAGGGCCGCCCGGAGAGGTCGATCGAGACCGTTGTCAACGCCTCGTCGATCGGGACGGTCGCATCGCCGAAGCGCTCGGCACCAGCGCGATCGCCCCAGGCCTCCGCGAGTGCCTGTCCGAGCGCGATGCCGGTGTCCTCGACCGTGTGGTGCGCGTCGATGTCGAGGTCGCCTTCGGCGCGGACCACGAGGTCGATGCGACCGTGACGCCCGAGCTGGTCGAGCATGTGGTCGAAGAACGGGATCCCGGTGGCCACCTCGGAGGTCCCGGCCCCGTCGAGGTCCACGCTCACGTGGATCGCGGTCTCCTTGGTCGATCGCTCGACCGTCGCGCGTCGCGTCATCGCCCTCTCCTCCTCGGGTCCTGCGTCATCGGTCCTCGCCTCATCGGCCGCTCGGCACCGCCCCAAGGGCCACCGCCACGGCGTCCAGGAATCTGTCGTTCTCCGCCGGGGTCCCGATGGTGACGCGGAGACAGCCGGTGAGTCCGGCGCCCGCCGAGACGTCACGGACGAGCACCCCCTGCTCCAGGAGCCGGCCGAAGAGCGCCGGACGTTCGCTGCGCAGCAGCAGGAAGTTCGCGGACGAGGGTGCGACCTCGAGGTCCCCGCGTGCCTCCAGCGCCGCCCGGACCCGCTCGCGCTCGGCGACGACGGTCGCTCGGTGGTC
>JBEAQO010000029.1:0-11138 GCA_041163825.1 Actinomycetota bacterium
CGCCGCAGGTCGTGCACGACCACAGCACGTCGAAGTCGATGACCGCGCCGTCCTGTCCGGGACGGTCGCCGACGAGCATCATCCCGAGGATGTCGACGCCGTCCTCGGGCCCGCGCGAGCCGGTGAGGTAGGGCCCCTTGGCGAGCAGGTGGTCGCGCAGGTCGGTGATGAGCATCTTCGGAGAGAGCGGCTTGCCGGTCGTCCACGCGGGGCACTGCGACTGGCAGCGACCGCACTCGGTGCAGGTGAGGAGGTCGAGGAAGCGGTCGAAGGTCAGGTCCTCGACCTTGCCGGCCCCGAGCACCGTCGACTCGTCCATCGCCTCGAGGTCGATCGGTTCCGCGTCGAGCCGGCCGAGCGCCTTGCGACGCGTCGGGTCGCGCGTGAGCTCCTGGAAGGCGATGGTCGCGATGTGCAGGTGCTTGGAGTGCAGCGTGAAGAGGAGGAACGCGCCGACGATGGCGAGGTGCGCGACGAGGTTGACCGCGCCGATCCAGTGCAGGAGCCCCGGGTCGATGCCGGTGAGCGCGCGGCCGAACCATGCGGACACGAACGCGGCCTCGGTCGGCGCGTGGCCCTCGGCGAAGCGCACGCCGTGCGCGACCCAGAGCGTCCAGATGACGAGCGACTCGCCGAGCAGCACCCACCAGCCCTGCGCGAGGTTCGAGCCGGCGAAGCGCGAGTCCCGTCCGCGCCGTGCCGGGTCCTGGGCGAAGCGGATGCCCGCGAAGATGGCGATGCCGATGACCGACAGCAGCCCGAACGCGTCCTGGAGGAACCCGAGGACGTCGTAGGCGCTGACCCCAGCGATCGCGATCGACCCGAGCAGCGGGAGTTGGAAGGTCGGGCCGACCACGAGCTCGCCAGCGGCCTCGAGCAGGGTGGTCTGCAGGACGAAGAAGGCCCACATCACCCAGAAGTGGGCGATGCCCGGCAGCGTCCAGCGCAGCAGCGAGCGGTTGCCGAGGATGTTGGCGAGCGCATCGCGCAGGTTGCCGGCGAGCGCCCGTCGGATGGAGCGCTCCGGGTTCGGCCGTGCCGCTCCGACGAGCCGCACGAGGAAGCGCACCCGCCGTGCGGCCAACGTGCCGAAGATGCCGACGACGGCCAGACCGCCGACGATCCGGAACAGGGTCAGGGCGAGCCCACCGTCCACGTGCCGCCTTCCGAGCGCGCTGTCGTCGTGCTCCCGTCAGTCTAGGAGGCCGTTCCCGCCCCTAGGCTCTCGGACGGAGCGGTCCCCATCGCCCCGGAGGGCGTCCGATGCCGACCCGTCCGTCCATCGCGGCCGCGCTCGCCCTCGGGCTGTCGCTGGGGCTCGCCGCCTGCGGGTCGGGGGATGCGACCGTGCGCATCGACCGGGCCGAGGGGATCGTCCTCGACACCGTCCGTGCCGTCGCCGCCGACCTGGGCCTGCCGACCGCGGACATCGAGCTCGTCGGCCGGGAGCCGTGCAGCACCGTCAGCGGCGAGCCCGGACTGCGCAACCGCATCGTGGTGCGCGCTGGGGCACCGGAGGGCCTCGACGTGGGTGGCGTCGCGGCCGCGGCGCTGGTCCGTGAGGGTTTCGAGGTGGTCGAGTCCGGCGTGCCGGGCACCGTCCTCGGCCAGCGCGAGGGCATGCGTGTGACCGCAGCGCGGGCGAGCCGCGGGATCGAGCTCGACGGCATCACCGGCTGCCGGCCGCCCCCACGGTGAGGGCGTCGCGAGCCGTGCGCGCCGGCACCCGCGCGGTCCTGCCCGCCGTCCTGCTCGCGCTGGCCCCGCTCGGTTGCGCCGACCCGACGGGCGCGCCACCGGCGGGCCCGTCCCCTTCGCCGGCGGGCCCGTCCACCGCTCCGGTGGACCCGCCCGCGGCCTCCGTGGCGCCAGCTGCTCCCGGTCCCCCGACCGCTCCGGGCGCTCCGGCCGCTCCCGTCCTCCCGGCGCCGTTCGGGACGGCCGCGGACGCGCTCCCGGCGGCCCGCCTGGAGGTCCGTGGGCCGGCCGTGACCCTCGAGCTCCACGTGAGGGTCGCGGAGGCCCCGGAGGACCAGGCCCGGGGCCTCCAGGGGGTCGAGGACCTCCCCGAGGGCACGGGGATGCTGTTCCTGTTCGAGGAGGACCATCGGGGCGGCTTCTGGATGCGTGACACCCTCGTCCCGCTCGACATCGCCTTCCTCGACGGCGAGGGTCGGGTCCTCGCGGTCGCCGGGATGACGCCCTGCGTGGCCGATCCGTGCCCGCTGACCGATCCGGGGGTGCCCTACCGGGCCGCGCTCGAGGTCGGTGCCGGGGTCCTCGCGGGCGTGGCCGAGGGGGACCTCGTGACCTGGGAGCGGTCCGGAGGGCGCTAGCGTGCGTCCCACGGGCGTCCGGGACCGTCCTGCCCCGAGCCGGGCGCGGCCCCGGCCGGTGCGGGTCGGCGAGCGGAGGGTCGCGAGGATGGCGTGGCGGACCTGGTGGGTGCTGGTCGGCGCCGTCCTCGTCGTGCTCCCGTTCGTGCTCCTGCTCCTCGGCCATCGTCACCGCGAACGACTCGATGCGCGTGGCCGGCCGTTGCGCCGCCGCTGGCGGCCGTCCTGACCTGAGTCGCCCCGGCGCAACCTTCCTGCGCCCTCTCCGGCCCGAGCCTTGCGGGCCCTCGGCCCCTCCGTACCCTCGCCGGCGAGGCGTCGTCCGGACCTGAGCCGGGCCGGCGCACCCCCGTCCCGGCCCCCAGGGCCGGCGACCCCGAGGAGGGTCCGGAACCATGGCCAAGGCAGTCGGCATCGACCTCGGCACCACGAACTCCGTCGTGTCGGTGATGGAGGGCGGGGAGCCCACCGTCGTCGCGAACGCGGAGGGTGCCCGAACCACCCCATCGGTCGTCGCGTGGGCGAAGTCCGGCGAGGTGCTCGTCGGCGAGGTCGCCAAGCGCCAGGCGGTCACCAACGCGGACCGCACCGTGCGCTCGATCAAGCGCCACATGGGCACCGACTTCACCGTCGAGCTGGACGGCAAGCGCTACACGCCCCAGGAGGTGTCCGCGCGCATCCTGATGAAGCTCAAGCGTGATGCGGAGGCCTACCTCGGCGAGGACGTCACGCAGGCCGTCATCACCGTCCCCGCCTACTTCGACGACGCGCAGCGTCAGGCCACCAAGGAGGCCGGTGAGATCGCGGGCCTCGAGGTCCTGCGGCTCGTCGCCGAGCCGACCGCGGCCGCGCTCGCCTACGGCCTCGAGAAGTCCGAGGAGCAGACCATCCTCGTCTTCGACCTCGGTGGTGGGACGTTCGACGTGTCGGTGCTCGAGATCGCCGAGGGCGTCTTCGACGTGAAGTCGACCGCCGGCGACGCGCGGCTGGGTGGCGACGACTGGGACGAGGCGCTCATCGACTGGATGGTGACGTCGTTCCGGAACGACCACGGCGTCGACCTCTCCAAGGACCGCATGGCACTGCAGCGGCTCAAGGAGGCGGCCGAGAAGGCGAAGATCGAGCTGTCGAGCTCGCAGGAGACCTCGATCAACCTTCCGTTCCTCACCGCGACCGATGCGGGCCCGCTGCACTTCGAGCAGACCCTGACGCGCGCGCGCTTCAACGAGCTCACGTCCGCGCTGCTTGAGCGCTGCGTCGCGCCGTTCGAGCGCGCCATCAAGGACGCCGGCGTGACGATGGCCGACATCGACCACGTCATCCTCGTCGGCGGCTCGACGCGCATGCCCGCGGTGCAGGAGCTCGTCACGCGACTGACCGGCGGCAAGGAGCCGAACAAGGGCGTCAACCCCGACGAGGTCGTCGCGGTCGGCGCGGCCCTGCAGGCCGGCGTGCTCAAGGGCGACGTCAAGGACGTGCTGCTCCTCGACGTGACCCCGCTCTCGCTCGGCATCGAGACCAAGGGCGGCGTCACCCACAAGCTCATCGAGCGCAACACGACCATCCCGACCAAGCGCTCCGAGGTCTTCACGACCGCGGCCGACAACCAGCCCGAGGTGGAGATCCACGTCCTCCAGGGCGAGCGCGAGATGGTGTCGGGCAACAAGACGCTCGGGAAGTTCAACCTGACCGACATCCCGCCGGCGCCCCGTGGCGTGCCGCAGATCGAGGTCACCTTCGACATCGACGCCAACGGCATCGTGCACGTGTCCGCGAAGGACCTCGGCACCGGCAAGCAGCAGTCGATGACGATCACGGGTGGCTCGGCCCTGCCCAAGGACGACATCGAGCAGATGATCCGTGATGCCGAGGCGCACGCCGACGAGGACCGCAAGCGGCGCGAGTCGGTGGAGCTTCGCAACACGGCGGACACGCTCGTGTGGCAGAACGACAAGCTCCTCGCCGAGCACGGCGAGAAGCTCGACGCCGGCCTCAAGGCCGAGGTCGAGCAGGCCGTGACCACCCTGCGCGAGGCGCTCAAGGGCGACGATGACGCGGCGGTGACCTCCGCGATGCAGGCCGTGAACGCCCTCTCGCAGCGGACCTCGGAGGCGATCTACCGCCAGGCCGAGCAGTCGGCGGGCGAGGCGGGCGCGTCGAGCGCCACGGACGAGGACGCCGACGTCGTCGACGCCGAGGTGGTCGAGGAGGGCGAGGACCAGGCCGCCGCCGGGTGATCCGGCGGGCAGGACCCCGGGCAGGGCGCCCGGGACGAAGGCCCGTACGAAGGAGCGAGCCACCCGCGGGTGGCGAGGAGGAACGAGCGATGGCGAGCATCACCCGGTTCGACCCGTTCCGGGACGTCGCGTCCGTCCACGACGAGATGGAGCGGATGCTGCGTCAGGCCCTCGGGACCGGCATGGGCGTGCGCCGCGGCGACGACGCGGCGGCGACCGCCGGCGCCTGGGGCCCGGCGCTCGACGTCGAGGAGAGCGAGGACGGTTACACCGTCCACGTCGAGCTCCCCGGCATCGCGTCCGAGGACGTCGAGGTCAGCCTCGAGGACGACGTGCTCACCGTGCGCGGTGAGCGCCGCTTCTACGAGGACCGCGAGGCGGACGGCTTCCGCCGCATCGAGCGCCGCTTCGGTCGCTTCCACCGCGCCGTGCGCCTGCCCGACCGGGTCGCCACCGACCGCGTGTCGGCGACCCACAAGGACGGCGTGCTGACGGTGGTCGTGCCCAAGGCCGAGGAGGCCAAGCCGCGCCGCATCGAGGTGCGGTCGGCCTGAGCGCGATCGGTCCCGTCGACGGTCGCGGTCGGGCATCTGCCCGGACCGCGACCGTCGCTCCCGGGGCGTCGGACCGGACGGAGGGATGGTCGTGATCGAGCACGACGGGTCGACGACGGCCGAGGGCATCCCGGCTGAGCCCGCCGGGACCGACGCCGCACGGGGCGAGATGGCCGCATCCGGCGAGGGCCTCGACCTCGAGGCGGTGCTGCTCGCCGATCCACGCGACCGCGCCGAACTGATGAGCGCGCTGCTCGACGCCGAGCGTCAGCGTGATGGGTTCCTCGACGACCTCCAGCGTTCCCGGGCCGACTTCGACAACTACCGCAAGCGGGTCGCTCGCGATGCGGCCGCCCAGCGGGAGCACGGGCGCATCGACGTCGTGCACGCGTTGATCGACACGCTCGACGATCTCGACCGCACCGAGGCAGCCATCGCTGCCCTCGGCGCGGACGTCGGAGCCGCCTCGTCCGTGGACGATGCCGGGCTCGCGCATGGCATCGGGCTGGTCGCGGCTCGGCTCCGTGGAGCGCTCGGGGGGCTCGGGCTCGAGCGCATCGATGCGGCCGGGGTCGCCTTCGATCCGACCGTCCACGAGGCGGTCCAGCACGTCGCGCACGAGGCGGCCCAGCACGTCCCGGCGGACGCGGCATCCGGTGATGCGGTGGCCGACGACGGGCCGCGTGTCGTCGAGGTCCTGCGTCCGGGGTACCGCCTCGGGGAGCGCGTGCTGCGCGCCGCGATGGTCGTCGTCGCCGGCTGATCCGGCGGGAAGGAGGTGGGGCGAGGTGGCACCGCAGCGTGAGTGGCTGGAGCGGGACTACTACGCCGTGCTCGGCGTGCCCGACTCCGCCTCCTCGGACGACATCAAGCGCGCCTACCGCCGGCTCGCGCGCGAGACGCACCCGGACGCGAACCCCGACGACCCGGACGCCGAGCGCCGCTTCAAGGACATCGGCGAGGCCTACGCCGTCGTCGGCGACGAGGCGACCCGGCGCGAGTACGACGAGCTGCGGCGTCTCGGTGCGGCCGGGTTCCCCGGCATGGGCGGCTTCGGCGGGGGCTTCACCGAGGCCGACCTCGGCGACCTCCTCGGCCAGATGTTCGGTGGGGGCGCGGCGGGGGGCATGGGCGGCTTCGGGGCGCGACGCCGCGCACGCCGCGGGCGCGACCGTGGGGCGGAGCTCCATGTGACCTTCGAGGACGCGCTCGAGGGGCTCTCGACCACGCTGACGGTGCCGACCGCGACCGCCTGCGAGGCCTGCAACGGCTCGGGTGCAGCCCCGGGCACCTCCCCGGTGACGTGCCCGACCTGCGCGGGTCGCGGGCAGGTCACGGTCGACCAGGGGCCCTTCTCGTTCGCGCAGCCGTGCACGGGCTGCGGTGGACGGGGCCAGGTCATCGAGCAGCCCTGCCGGGCCTGCCGCGGGGCGGGGCGCGTGACGCGCCCGCGTCCGCTGACCGTGCGCATCCCCGCCGGGGTCCGCGACGGGACGGTCGTCCGCGTCGCGGGCCGCGGTGAGCCGGGGTCCGACGGTGGGCCGCCGGGCGACGTGCTCGTGACCGTCCGCGTCGAGGCGCATCCCCTCTTCGGTCGTCGCGGAGACGACGTCACGCTCGAGGCGCCGATCTCGTTCCCGGAGGCGGCGCTCGGCGCGCGCGTGACCGTCCCGAGTCCGCGCGGTGGGACCCGCACGATCCGCATCCCCGCGGGGACCGCATCCGGTCGCACGTTCCGGGTACGGGGGCAGGGCGCACCGCGCCGCCGAGGCGGGCACGGTGACCTGCTCGTCACCGTGCGGGTGGCGGTGCCCGAGCGTCCCAGCGCCGAGCAGCGCCGACTCATCGAGCTCCTGGCCGAGACCGACCCCACGCCGGCGGCTCGGGAGGCGCGCCTGCTGGGTCGCGTTCGCGAGGAGGCGTGACGATGCCCGAGCAGCGCTTCCTCGAGCCCCACGAGCACCCGCGCCCGTGGTCGTGGTCGACGCGTGCGGATGCGGGCACGGCATCGGCGACCGGCTCCGGGTTCGGTGCCGACGACGACCCCGACGCGGGCGTCTACGTCATCTCGGTGGCGGCCGACCTCGCCGAGCTCCACCCGCAGACCCTGCGCGCCTACGAGCGCGAGGGGCTGCTGTCCCCTGCGCGCACCAGCGGCGGAACGCGCCGCTACTCACGCCGCGACGTCGAGCGCCTGCGGCTCATCCGGCGCCTGACCCAGGACGAGGGGCTCAACCTCGCGGGGGTGCGGGTCGCGCTCGACCTCGGCGAGAAGCTCGAGGGCAGCCGTCGCCGCATCGCCGAGCTCGAGGAGCTCGTGCGTGCGCTCGCCGCACGCATCGAGGAGGGTCCGCGTCGCGAGCGCTTCGAGATCGTGAAGGCCGAACCCGGCCCGGTCGAGGTGCACCGCTCCTCGCGGCGCACGGCGAGCCGCAACGCACCGGCGCGCCCGGTGCAGCGCGCGCGGCCACTGCCCCCGCCGGAGCTGCGCGTCGAGGGCTGAGCCCACGACCCACCGCACGAGCAGGGCACGAGCACGACGAGAGCACGACGAGAGCACGACGTCGATCCCAGGGGGACCGCCATGGACCCGGAGCGTCTGACCCACCGCTCGCAGGAGGCACTGCGATCGGCGATCGAGGTCGCCCGAGACCGCAGCCACGCCGAGGCCGGGACGGCCCACCTCGTGTCGTCGCTCGTCGCGCAGGAGGGCGGGCTCGTGCTGCCCCTGCTCACGCGCGTGGGTGTCGTACCGACCGCCCTGCGCAACCGCGTCGAGGAGCTCCTGACGGCGCTTCCCTCCGCCTACGGCACGACCGCCGACGTCCGGCTCTCGGCGGGGCTCGGCCGCGTGCTCGACCAGGCGGGTGACGAGGCGGGACTGCTCGGGGACGAGTACGTCTCGACCGAGCACCTCCTGCTCGCGCTGCTGGGGGCGGGCGATCGCACGGCGGCCGTGCTCGCCGAGCTCGGCGTGACGCGCGACGGTGTGCTCGAGGCGCTGAGGGCCGTGCGCGGCGCGCAGCGCGTCACCTCGCCCGACCCGGAGCAGACCTACGAGGCGCTGACGAAGTACGCACGGGACCTGACCCAGCTCGCGCGCGACGGGCGGCTCGACCCGGTCATCGGTCGCGACGAGGAGATCCGCCGCGTCATCCAGGTGCTGGTGCGACGGACGAAGAACAACCCCGTGCTCATCGGTGAGCCCGGCGTCGGCAAGACCGCCATCGTCGAGGGCCTCGCGCGTCGCATCGTCGAGGGCGACGTCCCGACCCTGCTCGCGGACAAGACCCTGGTCGAGCTCGACCTCTCCGCGATGGTCGCCGGCGCGAAGTACCGCGGCGAGTTCGAGGAGCGGCTCAAGGCCGTGCTCAAGGAGATCGAGGCCTCCGAGGGTCGCGTCATCACCTTCATCGACGAGCTCCACACGCTGGTGGGTGCGGGCGCGGCCGAGGGCGCGATGGACGCGGCGAACATGCTCAAGCCGCTCCTCGCGCGCGGGCAGCTGCGCATGATCGGCGCGACGACGCTCGCGGAGTACCGGACCATCGAGAAGGACGCGGCGCTCGAACGGCGCTTCCAGCCCGTCCACGTCACCGAACCCTCCATCGTCGACACCGTCGGGATCCTCCGGGGCCTCAAGGAGCGCTACGAGGTCCACCACGGCGTGCGCGTCACCGATGACGCGCTCGTCGCTGCTGCCACGCTCTCCGACCGCTACCTGACCGATCGCTTCCTTCCCGACAAGGCCATCGACCTGCTGGACGAGGCTGCGGCGCGGCTGCGCATCGCGATCGACTCGATGCCGCCCGAGCTCGACGAGGTCGACCGTCGTCGCCGGCAGCTCGAGGTCGAGCGGGTGAGCCTCGCCAAGGAGGACAGCGAGTCCGCTCGTGCGCGCCTCGCGGACCTCGACGCGGAGCTCGCGTCGTTGCGCGAGCAGCAGGACGCGATGGGCGCGCGCTGGCAGCAGGAGAAGGCGGCCATCGCCCGCCTCTCCGGCGCGAAGGAGGAGCTCGAGCGCGTCCGTGAGCAGGCCGCGGCCGCCGAGCGCGACGGGGACCTCGAGCGTGCGGCGTCCCTGCGCTACGGGACCGAGCCCGAGCTCGCCCGCGAGGTCGAGGCCGCGAGCGCCGAGCTCGAGGCGATGCGTGCTGCCGGCGACATGCTGCTGGAGGAGGAGGTCAGCGAGCAGGAGATCGCCGAGGTCGTCGCGCGCTGGACCGGCATCCCGGTCTCGCGCCTCGTCGAGGCCGAGTCGCAGAAGCTCGTTCGGCTCGAGGACGAGCTCCACCGTCGCGTCGTCGGGCAGGACGCGGCCGTCGCCGCGGTCGCGAACGCCGTGCGCCGTTCGCGGGCGGGGCTCTCCGACCCGGACCGTCCGCTCGGTTCGTTCCTCTTCCTCGGTCCGACCGGGGTCGGCAAGACCGAGCTCGCGCGGGCGCTCGCGGGCTTCCTCTTCGACGACGAGCGCGCGATGGTGCGCATCGACATGGGCGAGTACCAGGAGAAGCACACCGTCGCGCGCCTGATCGGGGCGCCGCCGGGCTACGTCGGGCACGAGGAGGGCGGCCAGCTGACCGAGGCGGTCCGCCGTCGACCCTACCGCGTGGTGCTGCTCGATGAGGTCGAGAAGGCGCACCCGGACGTGTTCAACACGCTGCTGCAGGTGCTCGATGACGGTCGGTTGACCGACGGCCAAGGTCGCACCGTCGACTTCCGCAACGTGGTCATCATCATGACGTCGAACCTCGGCTCGATGCACATCCTCGATCCGACCGCCTCACCGATCGAGGTGCGCGAGCAGGTGATGGTCGAGGTGCGCGCGCACTTCCGTCCGGAGTTCCTGAACCGCATCGATGAGATCGTCGTCTTCGACCGGCTCGCACCCGAGCAGCTCCGGGTCATCGTCGACCTCCAGCTGGAGCGGCTGCGTGCTCGGCTCGCGGAGCGTGACATCGAGCTCGAGGTCACCGACGCCGCGAAGGACCGGCTCGCGGAGCAGGGCTACGACCCGCTCTACGGCGCACGTCCGCTCAAGCGCGTCATCCGGACCGAGCTCGAGGACCGGCTCGCCGCAGCGCTGCTCGACGGGCGGGTGCTCGAGGGACAGCGGGTCACGATCGACGCCGATGCGTCGGGCGACCTGAGCCTCGGGGGATGACCCGGCTCAGCCCATCAGCTGGAGCGTGATCGACACCGTGGTGGTCGAGCCGTCGGCCGAGACCGTGACCTGCGCCACCTCGGCGTCGCCGCGCGACGCGGAGAAGCCGGCCGTCGCGTCGATCGTGAACGTGCTGTCGATGGACCAGCCGCCGGACTCGGCGGACTCCTGGAGGTCGTCGAGGATCCCCTGCGGGTCGTCGTCCGTCGTCGCGATGAGGTAGGAGGTCGTGGCCCCGTCCGCGCTCACCTCGCTGGTCGTGAGCACCTCGAGGCCGCCGGGGAGGTCGAACTCGCTCGCGATCGCGGCGGGCACCTCGCCGGTCCCGAAGGAGGCGGTGCCATCCTCCGTCTCGATGGTGACGCTGCCATCGCCGTCGGTGTCGATGTCCACCGAGCCTCCGGTCTCGGACTCGATGGCGCGCTCGATGACCTGTTCGGTCGCCTGCTCGGCGATGGCGCCGCAGCCGACCGTCAGGATCGCGAGCGTCGCGAGCAGCGCGGACGTCGGGGCGACGCGTCCCCGTGCGCTCCGACGTGCTCGATGTGCTCGACGTGCTGCTGACCCGTCCATCCGTCCCTCCCGTGGCGCTGCCCGCGGCGTGGGGGAGCGCGGCCGCGCCCCCCGGGGGCGCGGCCGCGTCAGCGTAGGCTCGCCACGCCCGATCGGCCCGGTAGGGCCGGCGTTCGGCCCGCCCACCGCCGCGGGCGGGGACGGGAGCGACGTGCGCGACGCCATCGTGGTCGGGGCCGGCCCCAACGGGCTCTCCGCGGCGGTGACCCTCGCCCGTGCGGGCCTCCGGGTCCGGGTGCTCGAGGCGGCGGACGAACCGGGGGGCGGGACCCGC
>JBEAQO010000030.1:0-5971 GCA_041163825.1 Actinomycetota bacterium
TCGACCCCGATGAAGCCCGGGATCCCCTCGAGGCCGGCGCCTCGCAGCGCACCGCGCACCTGCGAGGCGAGGCCGACGTCCGGCAGGTCGAGCACCACCAGGGGCAGCCCCTGGACGACGGTGGTGCGCAGGGCCGTCGCCGCGTCGATGGCACGACCTCCACCCCACGACCCCCCAGCGGGAGCCGCGCGTCTCGGGCAGGCTAGCGGTGGGACCGGAGGGTCCGATCGGAGGAGGCCGTGGAGCGCAGCGCAGGGCGGGCGGGGTCGGGCTCCGAGGCGCGGCGCGCTGGGGTCCTCGCCCTCGATGCCACCGCGCTCGCGCATCGCGCCTACCACTCCACGCGCGGGGACGACGATGCAGCGCGGCCGGGCATCGTCACGGCCGTCGTCGCCTCGATGCTCGCGACCGTCTGGGACCACGGGCCCTACCGCGCGATCGCAGCGGCCTTCGACGGTCCGGTCAACCGCCGACGCCAGCTCGAGCCCGCCTACAAGGCGCAGCGGCCACCGAACCCGCCCGACCTCGCCGAGCACCTCGCCCTGCTGCGCAGCCATCTCGCGACCGCCGGGTTCGCGGTGGTCGTGGTCGAGGACGCCGAGGCCGACGACGTCCTCGTGGCCGTGGCGGACGGCTGCGCGGAACGCGGTCTCCCCTGCGACGTGCTCAGCCCCGACCGTGACCTGACCAGCGTCGTCGGGCCCGGCGTGCGACTGCTGCGCCCACGGCAGCGCTTCTCCGACCTCTCGGTCGAGGACGAGGACGCCGTGCGCGAGGCCTACGGGATCGAGGCGTGGCAGTACACGGAGCTCGCGGCGCTGCGCGGCGATCCCTCCGACAACCTCGAGGGCGCGCGCGGCGTCGGTGCGCGGACGGCCGCCCGACTGCTGCGTGATCACGGCAGCCTCGCCGAGGTGCTCGCCGCGATCCCTGACCTCCCCCCACGGCTCGCCGCAGCGCTGCGAGAGGCGCGCGGGCGCATCGAGCGCAACCTCCTGCTGATGGCGCCGCTCGCGAACCTCCCGGTCGACATCGACGCCATCGTCGCCGACGAGCATCGACCCGAACGCCTCGCCGAGCTCGTCGAGGGCCTGGGGTTCCCCGGAGCTGGGCGCCGACTCCGACGAGCGCTCGAGGGGCCGCGTCCGTCCCCGCCGCCGCGGCCCGATCCCGGGTCGTGGCCTCAGCCCGACGAGTGACCCGGGAACACGCGCGCCTCCGGGTCGATCCAGGCCGCCGCGTTGTTCACGGCGGTCGCGGCCTCTCCGAAACCGACCGAGATCAGCCGGACCTTGCCCTCGTACTCGGCGATGTCACCGGCGGCGTAGACCCCCGGCACGCTGGTCCGGCCGCGGGAGTCGACGACGATGCCCCGCCCATCGGTCTCGAGCGCCCAGGAGCGCAGCGGACCGAGGTCCGTCGTGAAGCCCAGGGCGGCGACGACGGTGTCGACCTCGAGCGTGACCCCCTCCTCCGTGTCGGTCCGTCGCAGGACGGCACGCTCGACCGCTCCCCCGCCCTCGAGGCGCTCGACGACGGCCGGCACGATGACCCGGACGCTCGAGGCCATCAACCGGGCGACCGAGTCCTCGTGGGCCCGGAAGGTGGCGCGGCGGTGGGCGAGGGCGACCGTGGCCGCGATGCCCTCGAGCGCGAGCGCCCAGTCGACGGCGCTGTCGCCGCCGCCGACGATGAGGACCCGCTGCCCCCGCAGGGGCTCGAACTCGCGCACGAAGTGCACGACGCCCCTGCCGACCCACTCCTGCGCTCCGGGCAGCGGTCGGGGACGGAAGGTCCCGACCCCGCCGGTGACGACGACCGCCCGTGCGTGGACATCGGTCCCGCGGTCGGTCCGGATCAGGAAGGCTCCCCCGTCCTCGGCGACGAGGTCCTCCGCCCGATGCTCGAGGAGGTAGGTCGGGCGGTGGGCCGCCGCCTGCGCGACGCAGCGCTCGATCAGTTCCCTGCCCGTGATCGAGGGGAAGCCGGCGACGTCGAGGATCGGCTTCTCCGGATAGAGCGCCGCGACCTGCCCGCCCGGCTCGGGCAGCGCGTCGATGATGACGGTCGAGAGCCCTCGGACCCCGGCGTAGTACGCCGCGTAGAGCCCGGCCGGTCCTGCGCCGATGATGGCGAGGTCGGCGGAGAGGCGGTCCCCCTCGCGCGTCACGGTCCCGGCCGGGCTCGCTCCGGGCCCGCCGCTCATGCGCCCGAGGACGCGTCGACCGTGTCCGTGACCTCGCGCAGCTGGCCGCCCCGGGACGGATGGCGCAGCTTGGTGAGGGTCTTCTTCTCGATCTGACGGATGCGCTCCCGCGTCAGCTGGAACTGCTCGCCGATGTCCTCGAGGGTGTGCTCCTCGCCGTCGTAGAGCCCGTAGCGCAGCTCGAGCACCAAGCGCTCGCGCTCGGAGAGCCCACCGAGGACGCGCTCGATCTCACGTCGGGACATCGCTGCGGTCGCCGCGAACTCGGGATCGATGGCGCCCTCGTCGGCGACGAGCTCGCCCATCGTCGCGTCCCCATCCTCGCCGATGGGCTTGTCGAGGCTCGCGACGTCCATCGCCGCGACGCGGACCTCGCGCAGCCGCTCGATCGTCAGCCCGAGCTCGCTCGCGACCTCGTGCTCCGTCGCCTCACGACCGAGCTGCTGGAGCAGGGCGAACTCCGTGTAGCGGACCTTGCCCATGAGCTCGTGGACGTGCACCGGGAGCCGCACCGTGCGGCCCGTGTTGGCGAGGCCGCGCTGGAGCGCCTGACGGATCCACCAGGTCGCGTAGGTCGAGAACTTGTACCCCTTCGTGTGGTCGAACTTCTCGACCCCGCGGATGAGTCCGAGGTTGCCCTCCTGGATCAGGGAGAGGAGGTCCACCCCGCGACCACGGAACTTGCGCGCCACCGAGACCACCAGCCGCAGGTTCGCCTGGATCATGTGGTCCTTCGCGCGCTCGCCGTCCTCGATGATCGCCCGCAGCTCGGCACGGTCCCGCTTGGAGAGGTCCGAGCCGGACGACGAGAGGCGCTCCTGCGCGGCGAGGGCCGCCTGGTAGCGCTTGGCGAGGTCGACCTCGTGCTCGGCGGTCAACAGCTCGGTCCGGCCGATCTCGTTGAGGTACTGGCGCACCGAGTCGGACGACGCCGAGAGCAGCGCCGCCGCCTCCTGACGGTCCGCCTCGTCGACGAGGTCGTCCACGACCTCGATGCCGAGATCGCGCGCGGCCTGCGCGGTGTCGTCGACCCAGCCGGCCGGCTGCTCGAGCGGGTCGAAGAGCTCGTGGAGGTCCGAGAGCAGGACGTAGCCGGCGGCTGCACCCCGCTCCAGCAGCTCGGAGAGCGCCGTCGGGGGGGTCTGCTCGCTCACGGCTTCCCGTCCGGTCGCTGGCTCCCGACCGTGACGGACCGTCGAGCGCCACGGTGCCCGGGTTCGGAGCTCCCGGGGGCTCGGAGGATACGCAGCCGGCGGCGGTCGCGTGACCCCCTCCCTGCTCCGTTGCGCACGGTGGGCGCCGGCCGACCCGACCGCGCCCGGGGGCGACCCGGCCGGACGGACGCTCCGCCCTCCCGGGTCAGTCCGTCGGCATCGCCGGAGCGACGGGGGTTCCCACATCCGCGTCAGGACGCCCCGGTGCCGCGAGCGCGAGCGTCGCCGCGAGCCCGGTCGTGAGCGGGACCGCGAGGACGAGGCCGAGCGACCCGACCACCGTCTTGACGATCTCCTCGGCGATGACCTCGGCGTTGACCAGCTCGGCGATCGGCAGGCCCCCGGTCGAGAAGAGCACCAGGAGCACGAGGGAGGCGCCGGCGTACGCCAGGAAGAGGGTGTTGACCACGGAGGCGATGTGGTCGCGGCCCACCCGCATCGCGCGACCGACGAGCGTGGACCAGGACTGGCGCGGGTCCGCGTCATGGAGGGCGAACACCGTCGAGGCCTGCGAGACGGTGACGTCGTCGAGGACCCCGAGGGCCGCGATGATCAGACCCGCCAGGACGAGACCCCGCAGGTCGAGGCCTTCGACCGCGTACGTGGCGAGCACGGCCTCGTCGGACGCGAACCCGGTGATCTTGGCCCGTCCGATCGCGATCGTCCCGACGATGACGGTCACCACGAGCGCCCCGCTCGTGCCCGCGATCGCCGAGAGGGTCATCCGGTTCAGGCCGTGGGTCAGCGCGAGCGTCACGAGCATGATGGCGAGCGCGCCGACCAGCGCGACCGTGGCCGGCGCACTGCCCGCGAGGATCGCGGGGACGATGAACCGCACGACCACGAGCAGGGAGATCCCCAGGCCCAGGAGCGAGCGCACGCCGTGCCAGCGCCCGACGGCGACGACCGCGACGAGGAAGCCGCCGACGAGCCAGGCGAGGGCCGGGAGCCGGCGGAAGTCGGTGATGAAGAACTCGACGTCGCTCCCCGGGACGTCAGCGGGCAGCAGGGAGACCCGGTCCCCGGCGGCGAACTCCGGGAAGCCCTCCGCGAAGACCTCGAGCTCGACGACGCGGCCCCGATCCGGGCCCTCGAGGAGCCGCACGGTCACGACGAGCAGGTCCGAGAGGCCCCCGACCTCCTCGAGCAACGGGTCGGGCTCGGCCTCCGAGGTCGCGACCGCGAGGACCTCCGCCGCCAGGACCTCGGCAGGGTCACCGAGCGGACCGGACAGCGAGGCCGGGGAGGGCCACAGCAGCACCATCCCCAGCGCACTCGCGACCGCGAGGACGGCGACCAGGACGGCGACCAGGCGCTCGATGGGGCTGCGGGGACGCCATCCCCGCTCGTGGCCGTGGGTCATCGGCCGCTCAGGCCGCGTCACCGAGGACGTCCAGCAGGCCAGCGAGCGTGTGGGCGCGCGAGGGGTGGCGCAGCTTCGCCAGCGCTCGGTTCTGCATCTGCCGGATGCGCTCGCGCGTCAGCCCGAAGTGCTCCCCGATCTCCTCGAGGGTCTTGGGCTCCTCGCCCGCGAGGCCGAAGCGCAGCATCAGGATGGTGCGCTCGCGATCCTCGAGGCCCGAGAGGGCCTGCTCGATCTGCGAGAGGGCATCGCCCTCGAGGGCGGTCGCCACCGGGTCGATGGAACCGCGGTCGGCGATCATGTCGCCCATCGTCGCATCGCCGTCCTCGCCGATCGGGCGGTCGAGGCTGACGAGCTCCTGCATCGCCTCGCGGACCTCACGGACACGCTGCGCGGTCAGGCCGACCTCCTCCGCGAGCTCCTCCTCGCTCGGGTCGCCGCCCTTCTGCTGTCGCAGTCGGAGCTCCGCTGCACGGACCTTGCCGTAGAGCTCCCAGACGTGGGCCGGGACCCGGATCGTGCGGCCCTTGCTCGCGACCCCGCGCTGGAGCGCCTGGCGGATCCACCACACCGCGTAGGTCGAGAACTTGTAGCCCTTGGTGTGGTCGAACTTCTCGACCGCGCGCAGGAGCCCCAGGTTGCCCTCCTGGATGAGCTCGATGAAGTCGAGGTCACGGCCGGAGAACTTGCGCGCCTGGGGCACGACGAGCCGGAGGTTGGCCTGGACCATCGCCTCCTTGCTCATCTCGCCGTTGTGGCGCATGGCCTCGAGCTGGGTCCTGCGACGCTTGGTGAACGTCCGCTCACGGTCGCGCAGCAGCTCGTCGGCGGCGAGCCCGGCCTGGTAGCGCTTCGCGAGGTCCGCCTCGTCCTCCTTGGTGAGGAGCTCGTGACGGCCGGCATCGTTGAGGTACTGGCGCACGAGGTCGGTGGTCAGCGCTCCCGTGTACTCGGCGATGTGCTCGGGCGCGTCGTCGGCGACGTCATCGATGAGGTCGAGACCGGCGCGGCGGACGTCCTCCATCGCGTCGTCGATCCAGGTGTCCCCGTGGAAGTCGGGCAGATGGAGCTCCTCGATCTCCGTGCGCAGCACGAAGCCCCGCTCCGAGGAGCGGTCGATGAGTTCCGCGAGCGCGACATCGGCGCTCGGCAGCTGGTCCGTGCTCACGTGACCTCCGGTCCGGGGGC
>JBEAQO010000031.1:0-6073 GCA_041163825.1 Actinomycetota bacterium
GCGGGCTGGCGGCTCCCGACCACCCACCCGGCCGGGTTCGACTTCCGCCTCGACCTCACGGGCTCGCAGGGCGTGGCCAACCTGGCCATGGAGCACCAGGGCCTGACCATCGTCGACGGCACCGGGACGTCGTACCCCGCCTTCGGGGACGCGCTGCTGCGTGAGGACCGTGCGTTCGTCGAGGCGGTCCGTTCCGGCGGACCTGCCCCGATCCCGGCCGCCGACGGCCGTGCTGCGCTCGCGATGGTGCTGGCGGCACAGCGCTCCCTGCGGGACGGGACCGTCGAGCCCATCCCCTCGTGAGCGGCGCCGTCGGACGTCCGACCGCCATCGGCGCCATCGACGTGGGCGGGACGAAGGTCGCGCTCGGGCTGGTCCTGCCCGACGGGCGCGTCGCCGCACGGGACTCCCTGCCGACCGAGGCCCTGCGGTCGGAGGGCCGTGGACCCGAGGCCGCCGTCGACGCGCTGGTCGGGCTCGCGGCGCGAGCGTCGCACGGGCTGATCGGGGTCGGGGTCGCGGCGACCGGCCGGCCACGTGGGAGCGTGCTCGGGGGACTCGAGGAGCTCCTGCCGGCGTGGGACGGCCGGGACATCGCGGCCATCGTCGCCGAGCGCCTGAGCCTCGGCTGCACCGTCGAGAACGATGCCGATGCCGTCGCGCTCGCGGAGCACCGTCGCGGTGCGGCGGCCGGTGCCGAGCCGCTCGTCTACGTGACCGTCTCGACCGGGATCGGCATCGGCGTCATCGTGCGGGGCGAGCTCCTTCGTGGGCGCGACGGGGCCCATCCCGAGTTCGGGCACCACGTCATCGGGGGCGACGGGCCGACCTGCCGGTGCGGCTCGCCGTGCCTCGAGCGGCGGGCGAGCGGGCGTGCCGTCGAGGACGAGTGGCACCGGCGGACCGGTCGACGCGAAGGGGCGGCCTCGGTGGTCCGCGCCGCCGATGCCGATGACCCGACCGCGACCGAGGTGCTGTCCAGCGCGTTCCGGGACCTCGCCGTGGGGCTCGCCAACCTCGCGGGCGCGTTCGCGCCGGAGGCCCTCGTCATCGGGGGAGGTCTCGGGACGGCGTTCGGCCGCATCCTGCCGGCGCTCGAGGAGGAGCTGGCGCATCGCCGGTTCGTCCCACCCGTGCGGATCCTCCCCACGAGCTTCTCGACCGACGCCGGACTCGTCGGGGCCGCCACCGTCTGGGCGGATGCCGCATGAGCGGCTCGATCGCTGCCGAGGTCCGCCGGCTGTGCGAGGCGCTCGCGGGCGGGCTCGTGGTGTCGTGCCAGGCGTCGCCCGGCGAGCCGCTCCACGGCGCGGACACGATGGCGGCGATGGCGCGCGCGGTCGTGTCCGGGGGTGCCTGCGCCGTGCGGGCGAACGGCGCGGACGACGTCCGAGCCATCCGGGCGGCGGTGACGGTGCCCATCCTCGGGCTCGAGAAGGACGACACCGGCGCGCATCCGGTGCGCATCACTCCGACGCTCGAGCACGCTCGCCGCATCGCCGATGCCGGCGCGGATGCCATCGCGCTCGACGCGACGGACGATGCGCGCCCCGAGGGCGGGCTCGTTGGGTTCATCGCTGCGGTCCACGGTGCGACCGGACTGCCGGTCGTGGCCGACGTCTCGACGCTGGACGAGGCGCTGCGTGCCGAGGCGGCCGGCGCCGACCTCGTCGCGACCACGCTCTCGGGTCACACGTCGCGCTCGCGCGGTCGGGAGGATCCCGATCTCGAGCTGGTGGCGGCCTGCGTCGCCGCGCTCAGGGTCCCGGTCGTCGCCGAGGGCGGCTACCGGCACGGCCACGACGTCCGGCGTGCGCTCGACGCCGGCGCGCTGTGTGTCGTCGTCGGCACCGCCATCACCCGTCCTCAGGCGATCACGTCGACGCTCATCGCGGAGGCCGGCATCCACCGCGGCACGTCCTAGCATCCGGGGTCGGACCGCGGGGCGGGCCCGGGCCGGGACGAGGAGCGGGGAGGTCGAGGTGGCGCGCTACGAGGCCCGGTCCGTACGGGCGTTCCCCGGGGATGTCGAGACCGTCCGGGCCCTCGCGGAGCGGGTGCTCGGTGCCCTCGGCGGCAAGGTGCGCAGCGCATCCGACGGCACGGCCCTGGCGGCGAACTTCAACAAGAAGGTCGGCAAGCGGTACCTGCAGAACCGGATCGACGTCGAGCTCCGGGTCGAGCCGGACCCCGACGCACCGGGCACGGCGCTCGTCCACGGCCTCGCGCGACCGGTCGATCCGCTCGGACGACCGCTGGCCTTCGGCGTGCTCGGGGATCCCGGCGCCGTGGTGCTGGGGGACGTCCTCGACGCGATCGAGGGTGCGGCTGGTGCGGGCTGAGTGCCGCGTGACGGACCGCCGTCGCCCCGCCGCTGCGTCCGGACGGACGTCCAGCCGGCCCTGCGGCCGCCGCGGCGCCGTCGGGCCGGAAGCGCCCCCGGGCGGGGGCCCGCCGCTAGGCTGACAGTGCCGCCGGGAGTCGGCGGACCGGTCGGGAGGCCGGATCCAGGATCCCGAGTCGTCCTCCGCCCTCGAGGGCGGCGGGGTGCTCGGGGTCGGGGGTAGGGAGAACCGGTATGCAGCAGTCCATCCAGAGGTTCGGTGGGTTCCTCGCGGGCATGATCATCCCGAACCTCGGGGCGTTCATCGCGTGGGGCCTCATCACCGCCCTGTTCATCCCGACGGGATGGGCACCGAACGAGACCTTCGTCCAGCTGGTCGGCCCGATGATCCTGCAGCTCCTGCCGCTGCTCATCGGGTTCAGCGGTGGCCGCATGGTCCATGGCATCCGCGGTGGCGTCGTCGGCGCCGGTGCGACGATGGGTGTCATCGTCGGCACGAGCGCACCGATGTTCCTCGGCGCGATGATCATGGGTCCGCTCGCCGGCTACCTGGTCAAGAAGTTCGACGAGGCCACCGAGGACAAGGTCCCGCCGGGCTTCGAGCTCCTCGTGAACAACTTCTCGGCCGGCATCATCATCTTCGGGCTCTCGATCCTGGGCCTGATCGGGGTCGGACCGGTCGTCGAGGCCATCTCGAACGCAGCGGGCTCCGGCGTCGATGTGCTCGCCGAGAACCGGCTGCTGCCGCTCGCGGCGCTGTTCATCGAGCCGGCCAAGGTGCTGTTCCTCAACAACGCCATCAACATCGGCGTGCTGGCTCCGCTCGGTGCCGAGCAGGCGCTCGAGACCGGCCGTTCGGTGCTCTTCATGCTCGAGACCAACCCGGGACCGGGCCTGGGGCTCCTGACCGCCTACTTCGTGGCGGGCAAGGGCCTCGCGAAGGCGACGGCGCCGGGGGCGATCATCATCCACTTCCTCGGTGGCATCCACGAGATCTACTTCCCGTTCGTCCTCTCGCACCCGATCATGATCGTGGCGATGTGGGCGGGCGGGCTGTCGGCGAACTTCTGGTCGGTCGTCACGGGTGCGGGCCTGACCGCGACCCCGTCGCCCGGTTCGATCTTCGCCTACCTCGCGGTGACGCCCCCCGGGCAGTTCTTCAACGTGATCATGCACGTCGCCATCGGCGCCATCGTGTCGTTCGTCGTGGGCTTCTTCATCCTGAAGGCGGTCCCGGCGCGCGACATGGAGGGCGAGGACGAGGGCGCGGCCGAGGGCTCCTCGGGCGCGAGCATCCCCGGCCTGGCCTGAGCAGGACGTCGGCCCGGACGTCGGGGGTCGCGCGCGAGCGCGGCCCCCGACGTCCCGGCTCGGTCCCCTTCGACGGGGTGAGGGTGGAGGAGGGACGATCATGGCGAAGTCGATCCGAGCAGCGGACGTCGACTGCATCTACATCGCCTGCGAGGCCGGGTTCGGCTCGAGCCTGATGGTCACGAGCCAGCTGAAGAAGCGGCTCAAGCAGGCGGGCATCAAGGGGGTCGCGGTACGGCATGCGCCGGCCATCGAGGTCCCGGCCGACGCGAAGGTCGTGGTCGTCCACGACCGGCTCGAGGCCGTCGCGCGCAGGAGCGCGCCGCAGGCCGTCATGCTCCCGTTCAGCAACTTCATGAGCATCCCGGCGTTCGACATCATCATCGGTGCGCTCACGTCCGACGGCGAGATCGCGGAACGTGCCTGAGGGACCCGAGGGACGGTCGCTGGTCTCGCCGGACCTGGTTCGTCTCGGGCTCCCGTCGACCGACCGTCGTTCCGCGGTGCTCCTGGCCGGGGAACTGCTCGTCTCCGCCGGCTGCGTCCGGCCGGAGTACGTCGACGGGATGCTCGCCCGAGAGGGGACGATGTCGACGTACCTCGGCAACGGGGTCGCGATGCCGCACGGCGACTTCGGGGCGCGCGATCAGGTGCTGCGCATGGGGATCTGCGTCCTGCAGTACCCGGACGGGATCGTGTGGGGACCGGACGAGCTGGCGACCCTCGTCGTCGGGCTGGCGGCGACCGAGGAGGAGCACATCACGGTCCTGATGAACCTCGCCGAGGTCATCGAGGACGAGGCGACGGCGCGGTTGCTCGCGACCACCGACGACGTCGCGGTCATCGTCGAGCGGTTGACGCGTCCGGTCGAGGACCTCGACGACGACCCGGAGTGAGCCGATGACGCTGCGGCGAGCGACGGCGTGGGACCTCTACGGGGCGGGAACCGCGTCCCTGGGCATCGAAGGGCGTCCCACCACGGAGGAGCTCCCGCCGACGCCGGACGACCACCTGCTCGTGCGCGTGGAGGCCGTCGGGCTGTGCTTCTCGGACGTGAAGATCCTCACGCTGGGGCCCGAGCACCCGAAGCTCCAAGGTCGCGACTTCGCCCGGGACCCGGTGCGCCTCGGGCACGAGGTGTGCCTCTCGGTGCTGGAGGTCGGTCGGTCGCTCAGGGGGCGGTTCCACGTCGGACAGCGACTCGCGCTGCAGCCCGACATCTACCGTGGTGGCGTCAGCACCGCCTACGGCTACACCCTGCCGGGAGCGCTGTCCGACCTGCAGCTGATCGGTCCCGACGTCCTCGACAACGAAGGGGTGTGCTACGCGTTCGAGGCACCGCCCGCGCTCAGCGCCGCCGCGATCGCGCTCTCGGAGCCCTGGGCCTGCGTCCTGTCCGCCTACACGCAGCGGCGACGCCTGGAGCCGCTCGCCGGCGGTCGGGCCTGGCTGCACCTCTCCGACGTCCGGCGTCCACCCGACGGCCTCGAACTGCTCGCCGGGGCGTCCTCGCTGCTGGTCACCGTCGGGACGTCGGCGTCCGTCGAGGCGGCACGACACCTCGTGGAGCGGGCGGGGCTCCCGCCCTCGGAACCGGTCGTGGGTCCTCCGCTCGAGGGGGACTTCGACGACATCGTGCTGTGCGGGCCCCTGACCGCGCGGACGGTCCATGGTGCGCTCCAGCGGCTCGCGGCCCGAGGCGTGCTGGCGCTCCTGACCGACGACGGGTTGGACGGCACCGTCCCCGTCGACGTCGGTCGCATCCACTACGACTACCTCGCCATCGTCGGGACGGACTCCCAGGACCTCGCTGCCGCCTACGGCGCGGCGCGCAACCGCTGCGAACTCGTCGGCGGTGGCGTGACGGTCGTCGTCGGTGCCGCCGGTCCGATGGGTCAGATGCACGTCCAGCGTGCCATCGGACTGGACGCGCCACCGCGACGCATCATCGCGCTCGACGTCGACGACGATCGGCTGGCGTTCCTCCAGCGACGCTTCGCTCCGCTCGCCGAGTCGCGCGGCGTCTCGCTGGATGTCGTCGATGCCCGTGCGGAGGGGGTCGTCGCGAGCCTCGTCGAGGCGGCCTCCGAGGGTCGTGGCGCGGACGACGTCGTGATGGTGGCGGCCTCGGCGGACCTCGTCCGACAGGCCGACACGTGGCTCGCTCCGCACGGCATGCTCGTCCTCTTCGCGGGACTCAAGCGCGGCACCGAGGTACCGGTCCTGCTCGACCGGGTCCCGCTCGGTGGCGCGCAGTACACGGGGACCTCGGGTTCGACGATGGAGGACCACCGCCGCGTGGTCGCGATGGCGGCCGCCGGTGAGCTCGACCCCGTCCGGTCGCTCGCCGCCGTCGCCGGGCTGGCGGCGGTGCCGGACGGCATCGAGGCCCTGATGTCGGGTCGCTACGCCGGGAAG
>JBEAQO010000032.1:0-3023 GCA_041163825.1 Actinomycetota bacterium
CCCCAGCGCTCGAGCAGGTCGAGCCCGAGGTTGTTCGGAACGACCGCGGCCGGACGGCCGAGCGCCGCGACCTCGTCGCGGAGCGGCGCGGTCGAGACGGTGACGGCGTCGGCCTCGAGGAGGCTCTCCCGGTAGCGGCCGAAGAGGTGACGCCGGGGCGCGACCTGGTTCGGGCCGGGCGAGGTCAGCCCGACGCGGCTCGGGTCGAACACGAGGTCGTCGACGTCGAACACGATCCGCGTCCCGCTCTCGCGGAGGCGGGCGACCTCGGCCGCGACGGCGTCGTCCCAGGCGACGCGGCAGAGCACGACCGTCCCGCAGGCCTCCAGTTGCGCCGCGTCGAACCCGTCGGAGGGGACGACGCTCGCCCGCAGGCCGTGCCGGCGGAGCGCCGCCGAGAGGTTGCTGACGCGGTACCGCGAGGTGAACGGGTCCCCGACGCTCGCGACCCAGCCGACGTGGTCGGCCTCCTTCTCGCGCCGCAGCCCGCCGGTCGAGCGGGTGGACGCCGCCTCGGCCAGCGCGACGGCCGTATCGGCGTGGCCGTAGCGGTCGCGCCGGGACCGTGCCTCGCGCCACGCCCGGGGCGAGGCCGTGCGGATCAGGAGCCGGACACCGCCACGCAGCGCTGCCCGGACCGGAGGGAGGGCACGCAGCACAGCCCGGACGGGTGCGGTCAGTCGCCACGAGGCGCTCGAGAGGACCCGGTCGAGGCGGTCGTAGGCGTGGACGAGCTCACCCCGCAGCCCCTCGACGGCGGCGAGTCGGACGCGGAGACGCGCCGCCTCGGCTCGGGCACGGTCGGCCGCCTCCTCCGCCCTGCCGAGATCGCGCAGGGCGACGGCGCGGGACGCGACCAGTTCGTCCCGCTCGCCCACGGCGCGCTCGGCGGCACGCTCGGCGACCAGCGCCGTGCCGAGCCGGACCTGCGTGCGCCGCCAGGCGTCGAGCTCGACCGGTTCGAGCGCCGCGAGCTCGGGGACCGCGCCCGTCGCCGCGACCAGGAGCATCCCCGGCCCGCCGACGGGGAGATGGACGGTCGACGGCCCGGCCGACGGGGCGTCATCGCCGCGATCCGGCACGACAGCGGTCACGACCCGTCCCGCCGCGACGGCCTCGAGGACGGTCGCCACGGGGCCGGGACCGGCGTCCGGCCCGAGGACGGCGAGATCGGCGCTCGCCGCGATCGCCACATCCGGATCGAGGTCGACCACCGTCGCCCGGTCCTCGATGAGCCGCGCCAGCAGCGCCCGGACCGGCCCCGCCTCGACGAGGACCCGCGTCGGACGGGTCGTGTCCAGCAGCCAGCCGAGCACCGGCGCGAGAGCAAGCACACCGGGTGCGTCGTCCCAGGGACCGGCACCGAGGTCCTCACGGCGCAGCAGCGAGCGGGGGGTGGGTAGGAGCAGGTCGGTCACGTCAGCCCTCCCGTCGCAGCAGCACGGCGACCGTCCGCAGGAGGATCTCGAGGTCGAGGACGGGCGACCAGTTCGCGAGGTACTGCAGGTCGTAGCCGAGCTTGTAGGACGCGTCGGTGTGGTAGCGCCCGTTGACCTGCGCGAGGCCGGTGATGCCGGGCGGGACCTCGTGCCGCTTCGCGTACGCGGGCAGCTCGGCCTCGAAGCCGGCGGTCAGCTCGGGGCGCTCGGGCCGGGGTCCGACCAGCGACATCTCGCCGCGCAGCACGTTCAGCAGCTGCGGCAGCTCGTCAAGACGACGGGCCCGGATCCAGCGGCAGGCCGGCAGGATCCGCGCGTCGTCGACCTCTGCGAGGCGGGCTCGCCCGTCCTCCTCGGCACCGACCCGCATCGTGCGGAACTTCACCATCTCGAACGTGCGACCGCCGGCGCCGACGCGCGTCTGACGGAACAGGACCGGCCGACCGGCGACCGCCAGCTGGTAGGCGGCGACGAGCGCGAGCAGCGGCAGCCAGAGCGGTGCGAACACGGCGACGAGGACGAGGTCGAGCAGGCGCTTGAACCGCCGGCGCGACCCGGGCAGCCACTGGTGCCGCAGCAGCACGAACGGCAGCCCACCGACCTCGCGGATCCGGCTGAGGCCGTACATCGACTCGAGCGCCCCGACGCGCTGCAGGACGGTCACGCCGCGCCGCGCCAGCGCGCCGATGGGCTCGGGGTACACGTCGTCGAGCAGGTCGCGTGAGAGCACGAGCACATCGGTCGCGTCGTGGGCGGCGACGGCCGCCTCCAGCGCGTCGCGGTCCCCGACGCGGGCGACGATACGCGCGTCGCCGCGCACGTGGTCGACGTGGGCGTCGGCGAGCGCGAGGTCGGTCGGCGTCCCGAGCATGACCACGCGCGGCGGACCCTCCCGACGCGTCCGCGACCGCTGCGCGAGGTGACGGTTCACCGCCGTGAGCACGGCGCCGAGCGCGATCAGGACGAGCAGGTTCAGGACCGGCATGGGCAGCGCGCGGGCGGTTACCACGCCCAGCTCGCGGGCCAGTCCCGTCGCGGCGAGGTTCAGGAGCGCCGTCGCCCCGCCGGCGACCGCCAGCAGCCGCGTCGCTCGCGGCAGCACCGGCGGAGCGCCGAGCCGCGGCTCGCGCTCGTACATGCCGCCGAAGTACAGCGCGAGGACCAGGACGGCCACGGTCGCCGCGAACGAGGCGAGGTACGCGCCGACCGAGTAGTCCGGCCAGTCGAGACCGAACCGGACCAGCATCGTCGCGACCGCGAGCGCGTAGAGGCCGAGCGCGTCGGCGCCCTGCAGCAGTCGGAAGCCGCGGCGGTTCAGCCGTCCGAGCAGCCGGTCGGGCGAGCCCGCGAGCGGCGCGGTCGTCACCCCCGGCGCCGCGGGGGCACCCGACGGCGCGGTGCCGAGGCCCGCCTCCACGGTCACCCCCGGTCCCTCGTCCGCTCCCCCGGGCCCGCGCCGGCCCCCGCGGGGCCGGACCGCAGCACCGACCCCAGGAACCCGGCGCCCCAGGCGAGATGCATCGTCCCGAGCGCGAGGACGACCGCGGGGAGGCGCCGGCGGGCCGCCGGACCCGCCCGGAGCGC
>JBEAQO010000033.1:0-14982 GCA_041163825.1 Actinomycetota bacterium
ATGGCGATGAAGAACGTGAAGTCGAACAGCGGCGTCCCCCACGGGAAGATGATCCCGCCTGCGCCGACCTCGACGCCGCGCACCCACGCCGTCGACCCGACCGCATCGAAGCTCACGGCAGCCGCGCCCGTGAACACGCCGGCCAGCGTCAGCACCAGGGCGACGACGTAGGCCGTGACGATCGCGAGCAGGATCGGGAACAGCGAGAACATCTTCACCTTCGGCGCGAGGAGCAGCGAGTACACGAAGATGAGGACCAGGGTGAGGATCGCGAGCGGCCAGTGCCCGGACGCCGTGTCGGCCGCCGCCCCGAAGAGCGAGAGCCCGATCAGCGCGATGACCGGCGCGATGGTGATCGGCGACACGTACCGCCGCAGGAATCCAATCAGGCCGCCGAACCCGACGATGACCTCGATGGCCGCGCCAGCGAGGATCATGCCGGCGATGTAGCGCATGCCCTCCGCGCCCTGGTACTTGCCGGCGATGGCGAAGAACGGGGCGAGGAACGCGAACGACACGCCCTGGATGATCGGCAGGCGCGTCCCGATCGTCACCTGCAGCGCGGTCGCGATGCCGGAGGCGATGAAGACCGAGCTGATCAGGATCGCGATGTCGGCGCCGCCGAACCCGAGCGCCGGGCCGACGATGAAGGGCACGAGGATCGTCGCGCCGAACATCGTGAGCACGTGCTGGAGTCCGAGACCGACGGCCTTGGGGAACGGCTTCGGGACGTCATCGAGGCCGTAGTTCAGCTGCAGCCCCGGCTGCGCGGATGCGCTCATGATGGTGCGTCTCCCTCCTCGACAGGACCGTGACGGTCCCGCGCTCCGTGTCGGCGTCCCGATCGGCTCGGGACCCCGTCCTGCTCCGGCGGGTCGCGATCGCAGCGACCCGCCGCTCCCTCCCCCGCTCCCGCGGGGGGACGGCGGACGGCCGTCGGGGACGCAGCCTAGGACGACGTGGTGCACGGACGCCGCTGCGCCGACGGGGGAACCCTCGGGACCCCCGTGCGTGCCGCTCGGGGACCCTTTCCGGGGAGTTCTCCGACCGCGGTCGTAGCTACGACGACGGTCAGAGGTCCGCGAGGCGATGCGTTCGGCGTCGTCGACCGACGGGTCTCAGTCGACCCGGACGATCGCGGCGACCGGTCCACCCCCGAGCGGCCCCTGGTGCAGCGCGGCCACCGAGACGAAGACCGCGCTGTCCCCGACGGTCGCTGCCGCGACGCCGCCCACCGCGCCCTTGATCTGCCGGTGGTGGTGCACATCGGAGTCGTCGAGCGGGAGCTGCCGCCGGCCCCGGAGCGAGCCTCGAGGATCGGCCTCGCACTTGAGGAAGACGTTGACGAGGCGTCCGCCGAGGTCGGAGTGATGGGGCCGGTCGGGGAGCTCGAGCCCGGCGCTGCGGATCGCGTCCCAGATGCCGTCCTGGTCGATGGCGTCGCGCATCGCGGCGTGCCCGACCCGGTAGTGGCTGCGCGATCCAGCGGCGTTGCCGACGAGCACGATCTGCGCGCGGTCGAGCTCGACCCCGGAGGAGCACGAAGCGACCGATGAGAAGAGGTCGTGATCGACGCCGATCTCCTCCTCGGTCGGCAGATGGTCGATCTCCTCGAGCGCGCGCGCGATGCCGAGTGCCGTCGTGCCGTTCGAGATGTCCATCGAGTACAGCGTGTCCTCGGTGTAGACCGTCCTGCCGCGCGCGTGCGCGTCGGCGATGGTCTCCTGGACGAGCAGCGGCGTCTTCGTCTGGACGTAGTGGACGTCGGCGATGTCGCTGATGCCTGCCGCCACCATGGCACGTCGTACCCCCTCCGCCACGGTCTCGACCATCCTCGGCCGACCGATGTCCTCGGGGAGGATGACATCGGACATCGCGATCCCCACCGCGAGCCGCTTCTCCTCCGCCGGGACCGAGGCGTCGTCGGCGACGCGGGCGAACACGGTCGCGTGCGGCGTGATGACGCCATCGCACCCACCGGACCAGGCCATCGGGATGGCCCGGACCTCGTCCTCCGAGCGGGTCCCCCGCGAGAGGAGGACGCCCCGGAACGCCTGGTCAGCGAGGATCCGGGTGAAGTCGTTGACGCCGCCGTTGCCCTCGGTCTTCCCGATGACCGCGATGACCTCGTCGGCCGCGAACGCCCCGGCGTCGATGAGCTCGGCCAGCCCCGAGGCATCCGACACGCTCTTGATCTCGACCTTGCGGACCTCGTAGGCCATGGTCTCCCTCACACGGTCAGGGGGTGTGCACCCGCGGCGCACGGGGACGACGCTAGCCGTCGGCCGCCGGGTTCATCGCTTGAGGGTGCGCTGGAGCTCGGCCGCCAGCCGCTCGAGGACCTCCTTCGCGTCCCCGTAGAGCATCATCGTGTTCTCGCGCTCGAAGAGCTCGTTCTTGATGCCGGCATAGCCGGCGGCGAGGCTGCGCTTGATCACGAACACCCGCCGAGCACGTTCGACCTCGAGGATGGGCATCCCCGCGATCGGCGAGGACGGGTCACTGGTCGCCGCCGGGTTCACGACGTCGTTCGCTCCCACGACGATGACGGCATCGACCTGCGGGAAGTCCTGGTTGATCTCGTCCATCTCGAACAGCTGCTCGTAGGGCACCTCCGCCTCCGCGAGCACGACGTTCATGTGTCCGGGCATCCGTCCTGCCACCGGATGGATCGCGAAGCGGACATCGACCCCATGACCGGTCAGGACCTTGGCGAGCTCGTTCGCGGCGTGCTGCGCCCTCGCCGATGCGAGTCCATAGCCCGGGACGATCACGACCGACTCGGCGACCTCGAGCACCATCGCCGCGGTCTCCACGTCCCCGGTGCGCACGTCGACGTAGTCCGAGCCACCGCCGGAGGACTCGCCACCGAACCCACCGACCATCACGTTGAGCAGGGAACGGTTCATCGCGACACACATCACCTGCGTGAGGATCAGTCCGGCGGCACCGACGATCGTGCCCGCGATGATGAGCAGTTGGTTGGACAGGGCGAACCCGGTCGCCGCGGCCGCGACGCCCGAGAGCGAGTTGAGGAGGCTGATCACGACCGGCATGTCGGCGCCGCCGATGGGCAGGACCAGCACGACCCCGACGATGAGGCTCGCGACCAGCGAGCCCAGGAGCCAGAGCTCCGCCGTGGCCGGTTCGGGTTCGATCATCGCGAGCCAGCCGAGGCCGAGCCCGGCGAGGACCATGAGCGCCATCACCACCGCACGCGCGGGCACACGGGGCGTGCCGCTGACGGTGCCACGGAGCTTCAGCTCGGCGAGGATGCTGCCGCTGAAGGTCGCGATGCCGATCAGGACCGAGAGCACCAGCGTGACCGCGCTGGTGGGCCCGAGGAGCTCGAGCGCGGTGATCGGCGTCGGGTCCTCGACGACCACGCTCCAGAAGAGGGCGCCGGCGACCAGGGCCGAGGCGAGCCCGCCGAGCCCGTTGAACCGCGCCACGATCTCGGGCATCTGCGTCGCACGCGCACGCACGACGATGACCACGCCGACGAGACCGCCGAGCGCGAGCCCTCCGGCGATCCAGCGCGCATCGACCCGGCCCTGCTCGACGAGCGTCAGCACGACGGCGAGCAGCATCCCCGCCGCCATGACGAGGTTGCCCCGCCGTGAGGAACGCACCCGTGCGAGCTGCTTGAGCCCGACGACGAAGAGGACGATGGAGACGAGCGCGACGAGGGCCGCGAGGTCCGTGACGTTCATCGTCGACCCCGGAAGGTCGCGAGCATGCGGTCGGTCACGAGGAACCCACCGACGACGTTGATGGTCGCGAGGACGATCGCGATGAACCCCAGGACGACCGAGACGCGCGGGGTCGCCACCGTCGCGAGCGTCAGTGCTCCGACGAGCGTGATGCCCGACATCGCGTTCGCACCCGACATCAGGGGCGTGTGCAGGGTCGGCGGGACCTTGTTGATGAGCTCGAAGCCGAGGAAGGCCGCGAGCACCAGCACGTAGAGGCTGACGAGGAGCGGACCCATCAGCGGGCTCCTTCCAGCAGCGCGGCGGTCGGACCGTGGACGACCCGCCCCTCGTGGGTGAGCAGGCTGCCGGTGACGACCTCGTCCTCCAGGTCGACCACGAGCGCGCCGTCGCGGACGAGCAGCCCGACGAACGCCGAGACGTTGCGCGCATAGAGGGCGCTCGCCTCACCCGGCATGGTGTTGGGCAGGTCGTGCCCCGGCAGGATGCGCACGCCGGCGTACTCGACGGTTCGCGTCGGGTCGGTCAGCTCGCAGTTGCCGCCATCGGCGGAGGCGAGGTCGATGACGACCGCGCCGGCGGGGAGCGCCTCGACCATCTCCCGCGTCACGAGCCGGGGGGCCGGACGACCGGGGATCGACGCGGTGGTGATCACGGCGTTCGCCCGCCGGAGGTGGTCCGTGAGCACCGCGCGCTGTCGCGCGAGGAAGTCCGCGCCGGCCTCCTTCGCGTAGCCGCCCTCCCCGCTCTGGTCGCCGGCCTCGGGGACCTCGATGAAGCGCCCACCGAGCGAGGCCACCTCCTCACGGGCGGCGGCGCGCACGTCCGAGACCTCGACGACCGCACCGAGCCGCTTCGCCGTCGCCACCGCCTGCAGGCCCGCGACCCCCGCCCCGAGCACGACGACGACCGCCGGTCGGATCGTCCCCGCCGCGGTCATGAAGAGCGGGAAGTACTTGTCGAGCTCGTGGGCCGCGGTGATCACCGCGCGGTAGCCCGCGAGGTTCGCCTGGCTCGAGAGCGCGTCCATCGGCTGGGCGCGCGAGATGCGTGGGACGAGCTCCATCGCGATGGTGGTGATGCGGCGCTCAGCGAGCGCAGCGACGACCTCGAGGTTGCGGTGGGGCGCGACGAAGGAGAGCAGGATGCACCCCGCCGGCAGCGCCGCGACGTCGGCGGCCGTCGGCGGGGCGACCCCGACCACGAGGGCGGCGCCCTCGACCTGACCGGGGGGGGCGATCCGAGCGCCGGCCTCGCGGTAGTCGGCATCGCCGAGGAGGGCCGCCTCGCCCGCCCCCGCCTCGACCTGCACGTCGAGCCCGGCTGCGATCAGCGCGCCGACCGTCTCGGGCGTCGCGGCGACGCGACGCTCGCCGACCGCATGCTCGCGCCGGACGTGGAGGATGGGGGCTCCGGCCACGAGGTCCTCCGCAGGAGCACGATCCGGCCGGGGGCCGGGAGGGGCCCCCGCGCTGCCCCCGGACCCTAGCAAGCGGGATGAGGGCCCCCGGCGCTGGCCTAGGCTCCCCGGGCGAGCGCCGCCCGACCCCGGCGCGGCGCGACGACGACCGAAGGAGCCCATCGCCATGGCGACGATCCACTACGACCGCGACGCCGACCCCTCGATCATCGCCGGCCGCAGGGTCGCGGTCCTCGGCTACGGCAGCCAGGGACACGCGCACGCGCTCAACCTGCGCGACTCTGGCGTCGACGTCCGCGTCGGGCTCCGGCCCGACTCGTCCTCGCGTCGGACCGCGGAGGAGCAGGGTCTGCGCGTGCTCGACACGAACGAGGCGGCTGCCGAGGCCGACGTCGTCGTCGTGCTCGCACCCGACACCGCGCAGAAGGGCATGTGGGAGTCCGGCCTCGCGGAGGCCGTCGCACCGGGCGAGGCCCTCGTCTTCGGGCACGGCTTCAACGTCCACTTCGGCTTCATCGCCCCGCCCGAGGGCGTCGACGTCCTGCTCGTCGCCCCCAAGTCCCCGGGCCACATCGCTCGCCGGATGTACGAGCAGGGCCAGGGCGTCCCCGGCCTGCTCGCCGTCCATCAGGACGCGACCGGCACCGCGGTCGAGCTCGGCAAGTCCTACGCATCGGCCATCGGGCTGACGCGCGCCGGGCTGCTGATGACGACCTTCCCCGAGGAGACGGAGACCGACCTCTTCGGCGAGCAGGCCGTGCTCTGCGGCGGCGTGAGCCACCTCGTCCAGGCCGGCTTCGAGACGCTCGTCGAGGCCGGCTACCAGCCGGAGGCGGCCTACTTCGAGTGCCTCCACGAGCTCAAACTCATCGTCGACATGATGTACGAGGGCGGGATCAGCTGGATGCGCTACTCGGTGTCGGACACCGCCGAGTGGGGCGACTACGTCTCCGGTCCGCGCGTGATCGATGCGGGCACCAAGGACGAGATGCGCCGCATCCTCGGCGAGATCCGCGATGGCTCGTTCGCGCGGACCTTCATGGCGGAGATCGAGTCCGGCGGGAAGCGCTTCAAGGAGCTTCGCGCCGCGGGACGCGACCATGAGATCGAGCGCGTCGGGCGCGAGCTGCGCGCGATGATGCCGTTCATCGAGACGCCGACCGAGCTCGACTGACCCCGAGCACGACCTCGGCGAGCCCGGTCGGTTCGACCGCGAGCGCATCGGCACCGGCGCGCTCGAGCTCCTCCCGATCGCCCGCACCCCAGAGCACACCGACCGTGCCGGTCCCGCAGGCGCGACCGGCGACGACGTCGTACTCCCGGTCCCCGACCATCACGGCCCGGGCGGCATCGACCCCGAGCGAATCGATCGCACGGGTCAGCGTCACCGTCTTCGTCTCGGCGTGCGCGTCGAGCTCGGGGCCGTGGACGGCCGTGAACGCTCCCATCAGCCCGACCGCCGTGAGCAGGGGCTCGGCGATCGGGCGCGGCTTCGAGGTCACGACCGCGAGCGGTCCCAGGGCCCCGAGCGTCGCGAGCGCGTCCTCGATGCCCGCGAACACCCGCGTCTCGGCGGCAGCCATCACCCGGTAGCGCTCGCGGTACGCGTCGACGCACGCCGGGGCGAGGGCCACGTCGCGACCCTCCTCCGCCAGCAGGACACGGAAGTTCGCCATCGCGGGCGGCCCGATGAACCGCAGGAGGTCCTCGGTCGGACGCTCGGGCATGCCGACGGCCGAGAGCGCATGGTTGATCGATCGCGTGATCGCGAGCGTCGAGTCGACCAGGCAGCCATCGAGGTCGAGGAACACCGCAGCAGGCGGCGCGCCGCTCACGGTGACCGCTCCGACCCCGCCGCCCCGTCCGTGACGCCGGCAGCGGCACGGCCCGGGACGACACCCATCAGTTCCCAGGCATCGGGGAGGCCGGCCTCCGGCCCCTCCCAGGGCCCCGCGAGCGTGGTGAGCAGGCGTGCTCGCTCCTGCCCGCTGAGGACCACACCACCGAGACGACCCTCGCCGGCCCCCTCGGGGGCGAGCCGCACCGGTGCCGATGCATCGAGCACCACGTGCCCCTCGCGCGCGTTCGAGCGCGCCCGGTCGAGCGCGACGAGGAGTTCGATGAGGTCGTCCGCCGCGACCATCGGCAGCCCGTGGCAGCGAACGCGCTCCTCGGCATCGAGGCCACGGAGCAGGGAACGGACGCGCGGGGTGTCGACGACGGGTGCGCGAACGACGACCGATGGCACGTCCGCCGTGAGCGCCGCGGCCTCGATGGCGGCATGCGCGATGCGCACCGGGTCGCTGGACCCGGGGGCCGTACCGCCCGCCGTGACGAGCACGAGCCGGCGCGCTCCCGCACCCTCGGCGGCGCGGACGACCGCGAGCCCCTCACCGAGGACGCGGTCGGCAGCGAGCCCCCCGAGCCCACCGGCGAGGTGCACCACGGTGTGCACGCGCGTCGCTGCGGCCTCGATGCGACCGGTGTCGTCCGCCGCAGCGACGGCGACGTGGATGCCGGCGCCCCGAAGCCCCTCGACGCCATCGCTCGCGACCGCTCGCACCTCGCCGCCCTCGGCGAGCAGTCGGAGCGCGAGCAGCCGGGCGACCGGCCGGTGCGCAGCGACGACGAGGACGGGCATCAGGGCTCCGATGCGCTGAGGGACGGGGCGAGGGGTCGAGGACGGGTCCGCCCCCGGGCGAGCCTAGAGGGCGCAGTACGCTCGGCCGACCCCGGTGCGGCCGCACCGCGAGGAGGGGGCGAGGCGTGACGGACCGGGCCGGACGTCGCACCGCGAGCGACGCCGAGCTGCTCGGGGCCGCGCGCGCCGGCGATGCCGGCGCCTTCGCCGTGCTCCTGCGTCGGCATGCAGCGCTGTTCGTCGACCTCGCAGCCGGCCCTGACGGTGAGCGCGTGCTCCTCCGGCTCGGGGTGCGAGCCCTGCGGGAGCTCGGTCGCTCGGACCCCCGGACGCCCGTGGACGCCTGGCTCGCCGGGCTCGCCGATGCGGAACGTGCCCGCGTCCGTGTCGAGCCGCCAGCGGCCGTGGCGGCGGAGCGCCTCGGCGGCTCGGTCGGCGAGCCCCGGGACTGGCTCGACCGCTGGTGGAGCGAGCTGTCGTCGCGCTGGCCGGACGGGCGTGCCCGTCGCCGTCTGCCCGGTTGGGCCCGGGCGAGCATCGCCGCGGCGCTGATCGCGCTCGGCGGTTCCGTCGGGACGACCGCGCTGCTGCGTGAGCGGCCGGCCCCACCGCTGATCGCCCAGGTCCAGGCCTACGCGGAACCCGCCCGCGGCGATGACTTCGCTCCCGAGGACGACCCGGACGCGGGCGAGCTCCCGGTCTTCACGTTCCCGGAGGACGACCCCACCCCGACCGACCCCGCCCCGACCGACCCCGAGGACGGTGGCGCGACCGACCCCGAGGAGGGTGGCGCGACCGACGGTGACGGCACCGTGACGGACGGCGAGGCGGCCGACGACCCGGCCGGGAACGGCTGAGGGTCGCGGGGCCCACCGCCCTCAGCCGTCGACCGCCCCCGGCGTCGCGCGCCACGCCGCGAGCAGCTCGTCCGCGGCGCGGTAGGCATCGAGCTCGCCGGCGGCGACGCGCGTGGAGAGCTCCGCGAGCCCCTCGGCCTCCCCGAGCTCGGCGCGCACCGCCGCGAGCGCGACGGCGAGCACGGCGGCGCGCGCGCGGGGATGCGGGTCCGCGTCGGTCCCCGACGCTCGGGCGTGCGACTCGAGGGCGTCGACGAGCGCGTCGACGCCCTCGCCGCGGACCGCGACGCAGCGCAGGACCGGCGGCGTCCACGTGGCCGATGCGCCGGGACCGCGACCGAGCTCGAGCATCGCCTGCAGCTCGGCCTCGAGCCGACCTGCGCCGCCCGCGTCCGCCTTGTTCACCACGATGATGTCGGGGACCTCCAGGATGCCGGCCTTCGCGGCCTGGATCGCATCACCCATGCCCGGGGCGAGCACGAGCACGGTCGTGTCCGCCGCGGCCACGACCTCGACCTCCGACTGGCCCACCCCGACCGTCTCGAGCACCACGTCGTCGAACCCGGCGGCGTCGAGGACCATGAGCGCCGCCGGGACCGCTGCGGCGAGGCCCCCGAGGTGCCCCCGAGACGCCATCGAACGGATGAACACGTCGTCATCGTCATGGTGGGACTGCATGCGGACGCGGTCGCCGAGCAGCGCGCCCCCCGTGGTGGGCGAGGAGGGATCGATCGCGAGCACCGCGACGCGCCGCCCGCGCGCGCGCAGCGCCGTGGTCAGCGCCGTCGTGAGGGTCGACTTCCCGACCCCCGGCGGGCCCGTGATCCCGACCACCCGAGCACCCCCGGCTCGAGCACCGAGCGCATCGACGACCGACCGACGCTCGGACGGCGTGCCGTCCTCGACGATGGTGAGGAGCCTCGCGAGGGCGCGACGCTCCCCGCGCTCGAGCTCGGCGACGAGCGGACCCACGTCGCCGGTCATGGGTCAGCCGACCGCGAGCGTCAGGGCGTCGCCCTGTCCGCCGCCACCACAGAGGGCCGCGCCGCCCATCCCGCCCCCACGACGCCGCAGCTCATGCACCAGCGTGACGACGATGCGCGCGCCGGACGTCCCGATCGGATGGCCGAGCGCGATGGCGCCCCCGTTGACGTTGAGGCGCTCCTCGTCGAGCCCGAGCGCCCGCCCGCTCATGACGGCCACGGACGCGAACGCCTCGTTGATCTCGACGAGGTCGAGGTCACCGACGGCGAGCCCCGCACGTGACGTGGCGCGACGGAGGGCCTCGGCGGGCTGGAGCAGGAGCGAGGCATCCGGCCCGGCGACGGTCGCCCAGGCGGTGATCGTGGCCAACGTCGGGAGCCCGAGCTCGCGCGCCCGATCGGCCGAGGCGAGGACGAGCGCTGCCGCCCCGTCGGAGATCTGCGAGGCGTTGCCGGCGGTGATGGTCCCGTCCCCTTCGAAGGCGGGTCGCAGGGCCGCGAGCGAGTCGAGGGTGGTGTCGGGACGCACGCCCTCGTCCGCCTCGAGCCACAGGGGCGCCCCCCGCCGCTGTGGCACCTCGAGCGCGACGAGCTCGTCAGCGAAGGCACCACGTGCCGCCGCGGCCGCCGCACGCTGATGCGACCGCAGCGCCCACGCGTCCTGCTCGCCGCGCGTGGGCGGACCCTCGCTGCGCGCACGCTGATGGCGCTCGGTCGCCAGGCCCATCGAGCACCCATCGAAGGAACAGGTCAGGCCATCGGCGAGCATCGAGTCGACGATGGTCGCATCGCCCATCCGGTAGCCGTCGCGGGCGCCCGGCAGCAGGTAGGGGGCACGTGACATCGACTCCATCCCGCCGGCGACCACGAGGTCCGCGTCGCCGGTCCGGATGAGGTCGCGGGCCCGGGAGATCGCGGTCATGCCGGAGAGGCAGACCTTGTCGACGGTCTCGGCCGGGACGCGCATCGGGATGCCCGCGGCGACGGCGGCCTGGCGGGCGGTGATCTGTCCCGTCCCCGCCCGGAGGACGTGCCCCATGACCACGAGATCGACGGCATCGGCGGGGACGCCGCCCTGCACGAGCGCACCGGCGATGGCGCGAGCCCCGAGCTCCGTCGCCGGGAGCGCAGCGAGCGCGCCGCCGAAGCGCCCGATGGGGGTCCGGGCCGCCGCGACGATGACGACCTCCCGCACCGCAGCACCCTCCGCGCTCGTGGGTGGACGTCCGGCCGCACCCGACACCAGCCTACGGGCCGCCGAGCCGTCCCCGCCCCAGCGACCGCTACGGTCGTCCCCTGCCGACCGCAGCAGCGCGATGGTCGGCCAGGAGCCAGCGATGGACGTCACCCGCATCGATCAGATCGCGATCGCCGTCACCGACCTCGACGACGCGCTCGAGCTGTTCGCGCGCGCGTTCGGCATCACCGCCCGCTCGCGCGAGCGCATCGAGTCCGACGGCGTCGAGGAGGCCATGCTCGATGTCGGGGGGGTCGCCATCCAGCTGCTCCAGGCGACGCGCGAGGACTCCCCCGTGGCCCGCTTCGTCGAGCGCCGCGGCCCCGGCCTCCACCACCTCGGCCTCGCCGTCACCGACCTCGACGACGCGCTCTCGCACCTGCGCGGCGAGGGCATCGAGCTCATCGATGAGGTCCCGCGCCCGGGTGGGGGCGGGCACCGGGTGGCCTTCGTCCATCCTCGCGGGACCGGGGGCGTGCTGCTCGAGCTGGTCGAGGACCACGGCGCAGCGCGAGCGTGAGCTGGTTCGTGCGGCTACGGGCCTGGCTCGCCGGGGGCGAGGGACGGGCGCGCGGTCCGGCGTCGGGCGGCCGACGCAGCGGCGGCCCGCGGCCCAGCCGTGGTGCCGTCGATGCCGACCTCCTCGCCTTCCTCGAGACCCGTCGTGGCGTCGAGGCCTTCCTCGAGCCGGCCACCACGATCCACGGCCGCAGCGTCCTGCTCGTGGCCGCCGATGGCGAGTACCTGCGGCGCGCGGTCCCGGACCGTGCGGCCCTCGAGCGCGCCTGCCATGGGCGCGGCGTCCCCGTCTACGACGCGTCCCGCGTGGGCTACCCCCGGCGCCTCCGCGACCCCGGGCGGAGCAGCAGCAGGTCCGCCGTCGAGCTCAGCGATCTGCCGCCCTGGCCGGACGCCGGGAACGGCACCGCGTCCGGCCCGGAGTCGAGCGGGCGCGGGGACGGCCACGGCGGACCGCGGGCCGTCGAACGGTGGGAGGACGGCCCGCCCCCGCCCCCGCCGCCGACGGGGGTCTGACCGACCGGGTCCCGTCCGAGTGGTGGTGCGTCAGCCCTCGACGATGTCGATGGTGCGGATGACGACCGGCTCCAGCGGCCGGTCCTGTGCGCCGGTCGCGGTGGTCGCGATGGCATCGACGATGTCGAGACCGTCGACCGTTCGACCGAACACGCTGTAGTTGGGCGGGAGCCCGTAGTCCTGGTGCATGATGAAGAACTGTGAGCCGTTGGTGTTCGGCCCCGCGTTGGCCATCGCGACGGTGCCCATCCGGTACCCGATCGACCGGGCCGCGTCGAGCTCGTCCGGGAACCGGTATCCGGGCCCACCCGTGCCCGTGCCCGTGGGATCACCGCCCTGGATCATGAAGCCGGAGATGACGCGATGGAAGATGACGCCGTCGTAGAACCCCTCGCGGGCGAGGAACACGAAGTTGTTGACCGTCGCAGGTGACTCCGCCGCCAGCAGGCGCACGGTGATGTCCCCCAGGCTCGTTCGGATGACGGCCTGGTAGGACCCCTCGGGGTCGATCGTCAGGGGCGGTGCGGCATCCCACTGCTTCGTGCTCACGGGGGCCTCCTCAGGGGTTCGGGGTGCGGCGGCGTCCGGGCTCGGCGTGCAGGCGGTGGAGAGGGCGAGCATCGCGACGAGCGACGCGCCCCGCCGAGCGAGGAGCGACGCGCGACGGACGCCGTGACGTCGCGACGTCATCGGGCCTCCGGTCGCCTCGTCGCCCGAGCATCGGACCTCGCCGGTGCTCAGGCGCCCCGTCAGGCTAGCCGCCGACGCCGTGTCACCACCCGCCAGCAGGCACGGTGCCAGTGCCGTCGCTCGTCGACCCGTCCCTCGGGCCAGGCGACGACGTGGCCGACGCCGGGGTCGATCGACCCCTCGCACTCCGGGCAGCGGTAGGCCTTCGCCGCGCGGTGGGCGGCCACGGCCCGGACCTCGTGGCCGTCGAGCGGACCCGGCAGCGCGGGACCCGTCACGGTGCGCACGATCGCGGGGCCACCCGATCAGGGGTGGACATGGAAGCCGCGCCCGGCCTTGCGCCCGAGGAAGCCCGCCTCGACCATGTGCCGCAGCAACGGGGCCGGCTCGTAGGAGGGCTGCCGGAACTCGTCGCGGAGGCGTTCGATGATCGCGAGCGTCACGTCGAGACCGACCACGTCCATGAGCTCGAAGGGTCCGAGTGGGTAACCGCAACCGAGCCGCATCGCGGTGTCGATCTCCTCCGCGGTCGCGTAGAACGACTCGAGCATCCGGATGGCATCGTTGAGGTACGGGAACAGCAGCGCGTTGACGATGAACCCTGCGCGGTCGCCGCAGACGACACCGACGTGTCCGAGCCGCTCGACGAAGGCCAGCGCTCGCTCGACGACCTCGGGGTCGGTACGGACCGTGCGCGCGACCTCGACCAACCGCATGCGCGGGACCGGGTTGAAGAAGTGCAGGCCGAGGACCTGCTCGGGTCGCGAGGTCGCCATCGCGCAGTCGATGACCGGCAGTGAGGACGTCGTCGTCGCCAGGACCGTGTCGCGTCCGAGCACCGCAGCGAGCCGAGCGAAGACCCCGGCCTTGACGGCCGCGTCCTCGGCGACGGCCTCGATGACGAGGTCGGCCGCGGCGAGCCCCTCGTCGTCGTGGACGAGACGGACCCGACCGAGCGCGGCCGCGGCTCCAGCGGCGTCGAGGCGATCGCGATCGACGTCCTCGGCCAACGCCGCCGAGAGCGCCGCGAGGAGGCCCGCGCCACGCTCGGGGCTGCGGGCGCGAACGAGGACCTCGAAGCCGGCGCGGGCGCAGACCTCGGCGATGCCGGTCGCCATCGTCCCGGTACCGACGATGCCGACCGTCGTCCACCCAGCGACGAGCGCCGGATCCGCGGGCGGCCTCGCGTCAGCGTCCGCGGCGACCCGGTTCGAGCCCGGCGCCTCGTAGCGGTAGAAGCCGCGCCCGGCCTTGCGGCCCGTGAAACCGGCGCTGGCCAGCTGCGAGAGGATCGGCCGCGGCGCGAAGCGCGCGTCGTCGAACTGCTCGTGGATCGCGTCCATGATGCCCACGAACGTGTCGATCCCGACCAGGTCGGTCAGCGCGATCGGCCCCATCGGCAGCCCCGCACCGAGCCGCATCGCGAGGTCGACGTCCTCCTTGCTCGCGTACCCGGAGTCGACCATCCAGACGGCCTGGTTGAGGTAGGGGAAGAGCAGCTGGTTCGCGATGAAGCCACGCCGATCCCCGACGACGACCGGGGTCTTGCCGATGCGCTCGGCGAACGAACGCGCGACCTCGACGACGTGATCGTCGGTGACCACGGTGCGCACGACCTCGATCAGGCGCATGACCGGAGCGGGGTTGAAGAAGTGGAAGCCGAGCACGCGGTTGGGGCGCTCGGCATGGACGGCGATGTCGATGACCGGCAGCGATGAGGTGTTCGTCGCGATGATCGCATCGAGCCGGGCGACCTCGTCGATGCGGGTGAAGGCGGCCTGCTTGAGGGCGAGGACCTCCGGAACGGCCTCGACGATCAGGTCGCACGCACCGAGCGCGCCCCAGTCGGTCCCGAGCGAGATGCGCCCGAGGAGCGCCTCGCCCTCCGCCGGCTCGAGGCGCCCTCGATCGATGGCGCGCTCGACGGAGGCCCGGATGCGCGCCTCGCCCCGCTCGACGGCAGCGGCATCGACGTCGACGACCGCGACGGGGATGCCGTGGGAGGCGACGATCTCGGCGATGCCCGACCCCATCGTCCCGCAGCCGACGACACCGACGCGTTCGACCGCCCCGACGACGAGCTGCTCCATCCCGACCTCCACACCCGCCCTCGAACCGTCCGGGTCGACGGGACCGCCTCACCAGCCTAGGTGGACGTCAGGGGCTCCCCGGCTCCTCGTACCGTCCCGCCGCGAGCGCACGTCCGAGGAAGGCGACGATCCAGCGCGCCACCACCCCACGGTCGGGTTCGACGTCCAGGGTCGCGCGCGCGCGCGCCACCAGCTCGTCGCCGAGCAGGGCGCGGCGGCGCTCGAGCATCGCCGCGGCGTAGGCGGGCCGGAACTCGGGGTGACCCTGCAGGGCCAGCACGTGATCGCCGTGGGCGAACATCGCGATCGGGCAGTG
>JBEAQO010000034.1:0-5489 GCA_041163825.1 Actinomycetota bacterium
TCGGGTCGGCCGCGGGGTGCTCGACGAGGACGTCCGCGGCGCTCGCCGCGAGCAGGGCCGTTCGTGCGTCGTCGTCGACCGGGTGGGTCACCGCGACGTGGAGCGCGGCATCGAGGATGCCGAGGGGCAGGACGGCGAGCCGGCGCGCCAGCACCGCGGGCACGCGCTCGATCGCGTCGGGCATCGGGTCGACGGCGTCACAGTCGAGCAGTGCGGGCTGCGTGCTCGTCGTCGCCGTGGGACCGACCATCCCGCACCCTCCCGCTCCTCGCGGACCGACCGTAGGCCGGCACTACCCTCGCTCCCGGACCGGTGCCGCGGACGCTGTGGGTGGTCCGAGGAGCGTGCTGTGACGGCCCTGCGTCGCCCCATGGCGCTCGCCGCGGTCGCGCTGCTCGCGCTGGGCGTTTCGGGGTGTCGGCTCGGCGTCTCGACCGACGTCGAGCTGGCGGCCGACGGGTCGGCCGTCGTTGGCATCGCGCTGCGCATCGACGGGTCGATGCGGGTCGAGCTCGACCGGCTGGCCCTGGATCCGACGCTGGCCATCGATGCGGCGTTGGCGGGGGACGACGGCTGGCGGCGTCGCCGGACCATCGACGACGACGGGGGGCTCGTGCTCGCCTTCGAGCGCGACGTCGCCGATCCGGCGGAGCTCTCCCGGCTGCTCTCGGACCTCGCCGACGGTGTCATGGACGAGGCCCCGGCGCTCGAGGTCGACCTCGACGTCGTTCCCGGGCAGCGGGGTGCGGTCGTGGTCGATGGCCGCGCCGGCCTCCGGCCGCCGTCGACGGCCGGTGCGCGGCTGGCCGGGGTGCCGATCGGTCCCTCCGGCGACGAGCTCGCGGAGCTCGTCGCGCGCGTCGTCGACGTCACGCTCTCCGTGACGCTGCCGGGCCCCGTGGTGGAGCACGATGCCGATCGTCTCGAGGGCCGCACCCTGACCTGGGAGCTCCCGGTCGGCGCGACCCGTGAGCTGCGCGCCGTGGGCGCGCCGGTGCCGTGGTGGGCGTCAGGACGGCTCCTGCCGGTGCCCCTGCGCGGTGGGCTCGCGCTGCTGGCGCTCGGCGCGATGGGCGCCGCGGGGGTCGTGCTGCGACGGCGTCGCGCGGCGCGCCGCGGCTCCCCGTCCGGCGGACCCGAGGCTCGGGCCGATCGGGCCGGCGACTAACCGCGGGGGCTGAGCTCGACGAGCGTGCAGGTCGAGCGCCACCGTTCGAGGGCGGCCTCGCCGTCGGGGAGGTTCAGGCGCGTGCCGAGCCCGAGCCCGGCGATGCGGGTGAACTCCGCGTCATCGGTGACCAGGCGCACGTCGGCCGGGAACTCCCCGAGGGCGGCCTTGATGTCCTTGGACTTGACGGTGACGGTGACGGTGCGAGCGCGCTCGAGCCCGGGCAGCTCCTGCTCGTCACCACCCTTGAGCACGAAGAGCTTGCGGCCCTGCTGGACGTACCAGGCCGGCCGGGTCAGGGTGCCCCCGTCCTGCTGCGGGATCGACAGCCAGCAGATGGCGCCCTTCTTCAGGGCCGTCTCCGCCGCGTCGAGCAGCGCGCCGGCGGCGGTCAACGAGGCCGGCGCGTCGATGAAGACCGGGACCTGGCCGGTGAGCCGACCGTCGAGGTAGAGCAGGAGGGTGTGCTCGCCCCCCGAGGCGATCTCGATGTGGTCGGTGATCTCCCGCCGGAACAGGTCCTCGAACATCTCGCCACGCAGCTCGATGAGGCGCGGTCCGGACTCCCACACGACCGTGCCGGTGGGATCGGCGAGCGCGAGGACCTCCTCGTAGCGACCCTGCGATCCCTGATAGACCCGGTGCACGCGGAAGGGCTCGGCGCCGGCGGGCAGCTCACCGAGCACCCGGATGGCCGGGTCGATGAGGCCGTCGGCGCCGGTCGCCGCATCGAACGCGACCGCTGAGAGCATCGTCACCTTGGCCATCGTGGTGCTCCCTCGGGGGTGCTGGCCGGCGACGCCGGCGGGCCCGGCAGGCGCGTCGGGTCCTGCGGTCGGGTCCCGTGGCAGGACCTGCCTCGTGCGGCGGGCGCCGGCGCCCCTGCCGGCGGATGCTAGCGGCGCGACCACTACCCTCCGCGAGCGCCGCGCCGACGCCCGGACCCGCACCCCCATGCGCGCCCCGATGCTCGACAGGAGGGCTCCGTGTCCAGAGCGTCCGATGGCGGCTTCGACCTCCACGTGCACACGACGTGCTCCGACGGCACCGAGGAGGTCGAGCGGGTCCTGGAGCTCGCGGCATCGACCGGGCTCGAGGGCGTCGCCCTCACCGACCACGACACCACCGCCGGCTTCGAGCGCGCGCGTGTCGCCGCCGAGCGTCATGGGCTCGACCTGGTCCTGGGCACGGAGTTCTCCGCCGAGCTCGACGGCTGGTCGGTCCACGTCCTGGGCTACGACATCGACCCGACCCACCCGGACCTCGCCGCCGAGCTCGACCGGCTCCGCGACGAGCGCACCGATCGGGCTCGCCGCATCGTCGAACGCTTCGTCGCGCTCGGCATCGAGGTCGCCTTCGAGCGGGTCGCGGCGATCGCGGGGGCGGCGCCGATCGGGCGGCCCCACATCGCCGCGGCCGTCGTCGAGGCGGGCGGTGCAGCGAACGAGCGCGAGGTCTTCGACCGCTACCTCGCGGACGGGGGGCCGGCCTACGTCCCCAAGCACGCCGTCCATCCGGTCGCGGCGGTCGAGCTGCTCCGTGCTGCCGGGGGCGTGGCGGTGCTCGCCCACCCCGGCATCCGCGGCCCCGTGGACGGCGAGCCGGTCCTCACCGACGCGGTCATCGAGGAGCTCGCCGGCGCCGGCCTCGCCGGCCTCGAGGCCGACCACCCCGACCACGACGCGGGCGCGCGCGCGCGGTTCCGGGACCTCGCGCGGGCCCTGGACCTGGTCGTGACGGCCGGTTCCGACTACCACGGTGACGCCAAGCCCAACCGGCTGGGGGAGGCCAGGACCGCGCGCGGCGTGCTGGAGGCCCTACGCTCCCGTGCAGGCGGTTGAGCGGAGCCCGCCCGGCGATGAGGAGGACGGCCCGATGGACGCGCGCGGTGGTGGCGGGGGCCCGAAGGCGCCCCCCGGCGCGAAGAAGGCCCAGAAGGTCGTCCCCGTCCCCACGCTCCACTTCTCCGACGGGGCCCTGGCGGGCCGCGTCATCCGGTTGGAGAAGGACTCCGGCAAGCTCGGCCGCCGCGCGGAGAACGACTACGTCGTCGATGACCCCCGCGTCTCGCGCCTGCATGCCTGGGTCGACCGGGACGGCTTGGCGGTCATCCTGACGAACCTGTCGGACACCGCGGGCACCAAGGTCAACGACGAGCCGCTCGAGGGGCCGCGCGTGCTCCAGCACGGCGACCTCGTGAGCTTCGGGCCCGTCGTCTGCCGCTTCGAGGACCCGGCGGCTGCCGCCGAGCGCGAGGCGGACACCGTCGTCTTCGAGGTGCCCAGGGTCGATCCATCGGCCGGACCGCACCTCTCCCCCCGCCAGCAGGAGGTCCTCGAGCTGATGGCGCGAGGGCTCACCAACGGCGAGATCGGCACCGAGCTCGGCGTGACGGAGCGGACCGTCAAGGCCTACGCCCAGGAGCTCTACGACAAGCTCGGCGTGCGCAACCGCGCCGGTGCGGTGGCGGAGGCGGCCAAGCTCGGCCTGCTGTGACCGCACGCGTCATCGCGGTCGCGAACCACAAGGGTGGGGTGGGCAAGACCACGACGGCGCTGCACCTCGCGGCGGCGCTCGCCGAGCTCGATGCGGCGGTCCTCGCCATCGACCTCGATCCGCAGGGCTGCCTCGGCTTCGCGCTCGGGCTCGAGCCCGGTGCCGGAGGGCCGACCCTGCGCGACGTGCTCGTCGAGGGACGGGCGCTCTCCGAGGTCGTCGTGCTCGGGGAGGAGGTCGACCTCGTCCCGGCAGAGATGGACCTCTCCGGCGCGGAGCTCGCGCTCCTCTCGCGCCCGCGCCGCGAGTCGTTGCTGCGCGATGCGCTCGAGGAGGTCGCGGACAGCTACGACGCCGTGGTCATCGACTGCCCACCCTCGCTCGGCGTCCTGACCGTCAACGGGCTGACCGCCGCCGACGACGTGGTCGTCCCGGTGCTCTGCGAGGCGCTCGCGCGCCGCGGGGTCGCCCAGCTGTTGCGCACGGTCGAGGACGTGCGGCGCCTGACCAACCCCGGACTCGCCGTCCGGGGCATCGTCGCCACCCGATTCGATGGGCGCAGCGTCCACGCTCGCGAGGTCCTGCGCACGCTCGTCGACGAGGTCGGGCTGCCGCTCGTCGGAGCGCCGGTGCGGACCTCGGTGCGCTTCGCCGAGGCACCCGAGCGCGGCCGTTCCCTCGTCGCCGCCCACTGCCCGGGCGGGCCGCCGGGGCTCGCCGCCTACCGGGCCGTCGCGCGCGAGCTCGTCGGGCTGCCCGTCGACGAGGACCTCCTCGCCGCGGCCGGCTGGGACCGTGCCACGCGCCGCGGGGTCCTCGGCGCCTGAGCCAGCGGCTCGCGCTCGGCACGCGCACGCCGGACCCGGGCCACGTCAGGGCAGGTGGTCGACCCTCACGCGACGTGCGACCTGGGGCTGACCCTGTCCGCGCGCCGCCTCACCGTCGACCGGCGCGCTGCGCCTGCCGCGACCGGAACCCTCGGCGCGGGACTCGGTGCGGGCCTCGCCGTTCGAACGGCCGCGTCCGCGTGCGCTCGAGCGCGCGCCGCTGCGTCCACCGCCGGAGCCCTCGCTGCCGGACCGCCCGGCGCCGGAGCCCTCGCCGCCGGACCGCCCGGCGCCGGAGCCCTCGCCGCCGGAGCCGGATCGTCCACGGCGGGAGCGTCCGCCCTCGGCACCGGTGCCCTCGGCACGGGCGCCGTCGGAGCTCGAACGCTCCGTGCTGCGCGCGCCGCGGCCACCGCGACCGCCCCGGCGGCGGCGTGCACCCTCACCGCTCGGCGTCGCCTCCGCGGGCCCGGAAGGCCCCTCGGCCGCGCCGTCGCCGCGCGATCCCGAGCGTGCGCGCGCGCCGGATCGGGCACGGCGTCGGACGCCCTCGCCGGCTGCGGGCTCGTCCGTCGCGGCATCGCCGTCGGTCGACGTGCCCCGCGTGCTCGCGTCGTCCGTGCTCGCGCGCTCCGAGCGCGCCCGTCCTGCGGCGCCGTCGCTGCGCGTGCGTCGACGGGTGCGGGTCGGGGCGGACGGGGTGGCGGGCTCCGTCGCGGGCTCGACCGCGGGTTCCGCCGCGGGCTCGGCCGCAGCGACGGCCTCGTCGCGGCCGGTGTCGCGGCCGGCGTCGCGGCCCTCAGCACGGCGTCCGCTCCGGCCGCTGCCGGTGCTGCGGTCCCGCCCGCCGTTCCCGTTCCCGCCGGTGCTCCGGTCGCGGCTGCCGTTCCGGCTCCCGCTCCGCTCACCGTCCTGCGATCCCCCGCGCCTCGATCCGCCCGAGCGGTCCCACGGACGCTCGTCGGGCAGCGCGAAGCGCTCCGTCAGCAGTTCCGAGG
>JBEAQO010000035.1:0-3687 GCA_041163825.1 Actinomycetota bacterium
CCGTCGATGCGCAGCAGACGCTCGACCGCGGCGGTCGGCAGTGCACCGTGGCGCAGCCAGTGCAACGCGCGCTCGGCATCGATCCGGATCACCGAGGGATCCTCGAGCGGGTGGTAGGAGCCCACGATCTCGATGAAGCGCCCGTCACGGGGAGAGCGCGAGTCGGCGGCGACGATGCGGTAGTGGGGGCGCTTGACGGTGCCCTCACGGCGCAGGCGGAGCTTGACGGCCACGGTGGTCTCCGAGTGGCTCGGGCCGGGCGCCACGGGCGCACCGACGGTCGGGACGTCCCGTACCGGCCGGACCGTCGCCGAGCGGGGCGCGGGCGGGTCGGCGGAGGACGTCGGGAGGTTCGGCACCCGGGAGGAGGGGGACCTCGACCGCGGGGGCGGGGAGCAGCCTACCCCAGCGAAGGCGGTCCCGTCCGGGCCGCACGGGGACGGCCGGCGGGCGCCGGGACGCTCACCAGGGGTAGGGCTGGTCCTCGGGCGTCGGTGCCGAGTCGAGGCCCGCTGCGCGGTGGCTGCCGTCGCAGAACGGCTTCTTCGCCGACTGCCCGCAGCGGCACAGCGCCAGCGCCGTCCCCTCCGGCACGTCACGCCAGACCGCACCATCCGCCCCGACGAGCTCGACCGGCCCGCGGACGGTCAGCGGACCGTCCTTGGCCACCGTGATGCGCACGGCCCCGTCGGCCCCGTCGGCCCCGTCCCGCTCCGTCGTCTCGCTCATGTCCGTCCCTCCCCGGTCCCTTCGGGGCCGATCTGCCACCCGCGCGACGGGATGCCGCCGGGAACCGCCTCCGCCACTCCGCGGCGCTCGGGAGCGCCCGTCCGTGCCGCTCCGGAGGGCTCCTCAGCGGCGCCCGCGCTTCGGGCGTCCCCCGGCACCGCCCATCCCACCTGCCCCACCGAGCTGCTGCTGCAGCTGACGCATCGCCGCGGCCTGGGCACGCGCGCCCTTGAGCCCCTTCGGGTTCGCCCCGGACTGGCCGGCCATCCGGGCGGCCGTGCGCATGAGCTGACGCATCTGCTCGTACTGCTTGACCAGCCGGTTCACGTCCGACACGGCCGTGCCCGAGCCCGTGGCGATGCGCTTGCGGCGGCGACCGTTGAGCACCTTCGGATCGCGCCGCTCCGACGGCGTCATCGAGCGGATGATCGCCTCGGTGCGCACGATCGCACGCTCGTCGAGGTCGGCACCGGCGAGCTGCTTGCCCATCCCGGGGATCATCCCGAGCACCCCCGAGAGCGGCCCCATCCGCTTGACGGCCTGGAGCTGCGAGAGCAGGTCGTCGAGGGTGAACTCCCCCGAGGCGAGCGCGGCCTCCGCGGCACGCGCCTCCTCCTCGGAAGCGGCCGCCTCCGCCCGCTCGACGAGCGAGAGCACGTCGCCCATGCCCAGGATCCGCGAGGACATCCTCTCGGGATGGAAGACCTCGAGGTCCTCGAGGCGCTCCCCCACCGAGGCGTAGACGATCGGCACGCCCGTGACCTCACGCACCGAGAGCGCCGCACCACCCCGCGCATCGCCGTCGAGCTTGGTGAGCACGATCCCGTCGCAGCCGACCGCATCGGCGAAGGCACGGGCGACCCCGACGGCGGCCTGACCGATCATGGCATCGACGACGAAGAGGGTGCGCACCGTGCGCCCCTCGCCCCCGACGGCCTCGACGACCGCGCGGGCCTCCGCGAGCAGGGCCTCGTCGACGTCGGTGCGTCCGGCGGTGTCGACGATGACGGTGTCGCAGCCGGTCATCCGCGCGCGTCCGATGGATTCACGGGCGACCTCGACCGGATCGCCCTCCGTGACCGGCGCGTAGACGTGGGCACCGACCCGTTCGGCGTTGACCTTGAGCTGCTCGACGGCGGCCGGGCGCTGGAGGTCGGCCGCGACGAGCATGGGGTTGCGGCCGCGGCGCTTGAGCTCCGCGGCGAGCTTGGCCGCGGCGGTGGTCTTGCCCGCCCCCTGGAGGCCGGCGAGCACCACGACCGAGGGGGCCGGACCGCTGAGGTCGAGCGTGGTCGTCCCGCCGCCGAGCGCCCTCGTCAGCTCCGCATCGACGGCCTTGACCACGTGCTGGGCCGGATCGAGGCCCGGTGCGAGGTCGACGCCCACGAGCGCATCGCGCAGACGCCCGACGAGCCCACGCACGACCCCGACGTCGACGTCGGCCTCGAGCAGGGCCATGCGCACATCGGACAGCGTCGCATCGACCGCGCGCTCGTCGAGCCGACCACGGCCGCGCAGGGGCGCCAGCGCCTGCTCGAGCCGGGCGGAGAGCGCATCGAACACGGGCGGCCTCGTCGGGGGCGATCGCGGTGGCGCGGAGCCGGACGGGACCGCGCGGCGCGACCGAGCCTACCGAGCGTGCCTCAGGCGGGTCCGAGGAGCCCATCCACGAAGGCGACCGGGTCGAAGTCGGCGAGGTCGTCGATGCCCTCACCGAGCCCGACGAGCTTGACGGGGAGCCCGAGCTCCGAGGTGACCGCGACGACGACCCCACCGCGCGCGGAGCCGTCGAGCTTGGTCAGCGCGATCCCGGTCACCTCGGCAGCGTCGAGGAACGCGCGCGCCTGCGCGATGCCGTTCTGCCCGGTGGTGCCATCGAGGACCAGCAGGGTCTCGTCGATGCCCTCCGCCTGGCGTCCGAGCACGCGAGCGACCTTGCCGAGCTCGTCCATCAGCGCGCCCTTGGTGTGCAGGCGGCCGGCGGTGTCGACGATCAGCAGGTCCGCGCCGAGCGATCGGGCGGTCTCGGCGGCCTCGAACGCGACGGAGGCCGGGTCGGTGCCCTCGTCCTTGCGCACGAGCGTCGCCCCGGTGCGCTCGGCCCACACGGCGAGCTGGTCCGCGGCCGCCGCACGGAAGGTGTCCGCCGCAGCGACCACGACCGTCCGGCCCGCAGCCACCTCTCGGGCCGCGAGCTTGCCGATGGTCGTGGTCTTGCCGGTGCCGTTGACCCCGGTGACGAGCCAGACCGTCGTGCCCGCGGGGCGCCGAGCGAGCGCTCGCTCCCTCCCGTCGAGACGCTCGACGAGCGCGGCGGCGAGCAGCGAGCGCACGGCATCGAGGTCGCGCGCATCCTCGCGGCGTGCCCGCTCACGGACCTCGTCCACGAGCGCACGGGTCGCCTCGATGCCGACGTCCGCCCCGAGCAGCGCCTCCTCGAGCCGCTCCCAGGCCTCGTCGGTCAGCCCCCGGCCGAAGGCCTCCGCCAGCGCGCCGGCGATGGCCGTGCGCGTGCGAACCAGCCGGTCGAGGAAGCGAGGCGGCCCCGCAGGCGCTGGGGCGGGCGTCGCCGGCGGCGCCGATGGCCCTCCGACGGGCGCATCGGCGGTGGGCGCATCGGTGGACGGCGCATCGGCGGGGGTGGCACGGGAGCGCGCGGGTCCCGGCGCGCGCAGCCCGCAGGTGCGCGGCCGCATCCGGCCGAGCGCGACGAGCGCGACGAGCAGCAGCAGGGCGGCGAGGCCGAGCGCGGCGGGAGTGGTCAGCAGTTCCAGCATGGATGCCTCAGACCGCCGCGGGACGGCCGGTCTCGACGTCGCCGTCCTGCTCCGCGCCCCCCTCGAGCGGCGCATCGTCCGCGACGGGGTCCTCGAGGGCCTCGGTCGGGGCGTCCGTCGCCCGCGCCTCGAGCGATCGCACCGCATCGTCGCCGCGCAGGCGCTCGGCGACGACCTTGGT
>JBEAQO010000036.1:0-10628 GCA_041163825.1 Actinomycetota bacterium
ATCGCCGCGGGCGGCCGCTACGACGGGCTGGTCGGGAGCCTCGGTGGGACGCCCGTGGCTGCGACGGGTGGCTCGATCGGGACGGAGCGCGTGCTGGCGCTGTTGGGGGAGGCCGACGCCGCGGCGGCCGGTCCCGACGCGATGCTCACCGTCGTCGATGCGGAAGGGGCCGCGGACGTCCTCGCCCTCGGTCAGCGGCTGCGGCGCGCCGGCCTCGCGGTCGACGTCTACGTCGACGATGCCCGCCTCGGCCGCCAGCTCCGGCACGCCGAGCGCATCGGTGCGACGGTCGCACTGGTCCGCGGGGAGCGGGAACGCGAGACCGGTAGCGTCACGGTCAAGCACCTCGCGAGCGGTGATCAGGTGACCCTCGCCGAGGACGAGGTGGCCGCTCACGTGCGCAGCATCTCGCTCGCCGCTGCCCCGACCGGAGGACGACCGTGAACCCCCTGCTCGGTGCGATGCGCAGCCGCGGCGCTGGGACCCTGCGCGCCGGGGACGTCGGGTCGTCGGTGCGCCTCGGGGGCTGGGTCTCGGTCCGCCGGGACCACGGGGGGGTCGTGTTCCTCGATCTTCGCGACCGCAGCGGGGTCGTCCAGGTCGTCGCCGATCCGGACGTCTCGGTCGAGGCGCTGGAGGCCGCGCACCGGCTGCGATCCGAGTGGGTCCTCACCGTCGAGGGCGAGGTCCGCGCGCGCCCGGAGGGCATGCGCAACCCTCGGCTCGACACCGGCGAGGTCGAGGTCGCCGCAACGCGCCTGAGGGTCCTCTCGGAGGCGGCGACCCCGCCCTTCGCGGTCGAGGACGAGAGCGACGTCGCCGAGGAGCTCCGCCTCGTGCACCGCTACGTCGACCTGCGGCGGCCGCGCATGCTCTCGAACCTGGAGCTGCGCGCACGGGTGATCTCGGTCATCCGCCGCGTGATGGAGGAGCACGGCTTCCTCGAGGTCGAGACGCCGCAGCTCACGCGCCCGACGCCGGAGGGAGCGCGCGACTTCCTCGTCCCCTCGCGCCTGCAGCCCCGCGAGACCTACGCGCTGCCGCAGTCCCCCCAGCTGTTCAAGCAGCTCCTCATGGTCGCTGGCGTCGAGCGCTACTACCAGATCGCCCGCTGCTTCCGCGACGAGGACCTGCGGGCAGACCGCCAGCCCGAGTTCACCCAGCTCGACCTCGAGCTCTCCTTCGGGGATGAGGAGGACGTCCACGCACTGATGGAGGCGACGTTCGCGGAGGTCTGGCGCGAGGTCCTGGGCCTCGAGCTCCCGACGCCCTTCCCGCGCCTGACCTTCGCCGAGTCGCTGCGTCGTTTCGGGACGGACAAGCCGGACCTGCGCTTCGGGATGGAGCTCGTCGACCTCTCCGGCGTCTTCGCGTCGACCGAGGTGGCGGTGCTCGCGGGAGCCCTCGCCGAGGGAGGTGCGGTCATCGGGCTGCCCGTCGCCGGGGGCTCGGACCTCACGCGCCGTGAGCTCGACGAGTGGGTCGAGTGGGCCAAGCGCCGTGGGGCCCGTGGCCTGGCCTGGGGCGTGGTCGAGGCCGGGGAAGCGGGTGCGCCGACGCTGCGGAGCCCACTGACGAAGTTCATGCGCGACGATGAGGTCACCGGACTCATCGATGCCGCGGGGCTCGCCGTCGGCGACCTCGTCCTCCTCGGCGCGGGGCGGACCACGCCGACACGCACGCTCATGGGTGCCCTCCGCGTCGCGCTCGCCGAGGCCCGCGGGCTCGTCCCGGACGGCCGCTGGGAGTTCGTCTGGATCGTCGAGCCGCCGATGTTCGACCCCGCCGATGACTCGGACGATCCGAGCGGTCGCGTGGGCGGTTGGGTCCCCAACCATCACCCGTTCACCGCCCCGGCCGCCGAGTGGGTCGACCGCTTCGAGGAGGACCCCGGGCGCGCGACCGCGCGCGCCTACGACGTGGTCCTCAACGGCACCGAGCTCGCCAGCGGATCGGTGCGGATCCACGACGCGGAACTGCAGCGCCGCGTGTTCCGCTTCCTCGGCATCTCGGACGCCGATGCCGAAGCGAAGTTCGGCTTCCTGCTGCGCGGCTTCGCCTACGGCGTGCCGCCGCACTGCGGGATCGCGCCGGGCATCGACCGGATCGTGATGCTGATGGCCGGCGAGTCGAGCATCCGCGAGGTCATCGCGTTCCCCAAGACGCAGTCCGGGTCGTGCCCGCTGACGGACGCACCTGCACCACCGGAGCCGGCGGCGCTGACGGAGCTCGGGCTCGCCCTGCTCCCGCCGCCGCGCACCGGCTGACGGCCCGCCAGGTGGATCGACCCCGGCTCGAGCTCGACGGCGAGCCCGTCGGCGATCCGGAGCGGGCGGGACGGGCCGACGCACCGGGTGCCGGCGCTGCGGACCCCACGGCGTCCGTCCTCGGCGGCGCGCTCGTTCCGCTCGCGGCCCGGCTCCGGCCCCGCACGTTGGACGAGCTCGTCGGTCATGCGGAGGTCCTCGGGGCCGGTCGTCCATTGCGCGCGATGCTCGAGCGTGGGGCGCTGTCGTCGATGCTGCTGTGGGGGCCGCCCGGCTCGGGCAAGACCTCCCTGGCGCGGCTCCTGGCACGTCAGGTCGATGCCGCCTGGGTGGAGCTCTCCGCGGTGACCGCAGGCGTCAAGGACGTCCGTGCCGCCATCGAGGAGGGCCGGAGCCGGCTGGAGCTCCGCTCCCGGCGCACCGTCCTCTTCGTGGACGAGATCCATCGCTTCAGCCGCGCGCAGCAGGACGCACTGCTGCCGGGGGTGGAGGCCGGCTGGGTCACCCTCGTCGGCGCGACGACCGAGAACCCGTTCTTCGAGGTCAACGCGCCGCTGCTCTCCCGCTGCCAGCTCGTGCGGCTCGAGGCGCTGACCACCGAGGACGTCGCGGCGCTGCTCGCGCGCGCCCTGGTCGATGAGCGCAGCGGGTTCGCCGGCCGTGTCGTGCTGGCGGACGACGCGCTCGCGCACCTCGCCGAGGTCGCCGACGGTGACGCCCGCGCGGCCCTGACGGCGCTCGAGGTGGCGGCGAGCGCGGCCGGCGTCGCCGGGGACGGCGCTCCGGGGGAGGCCGCCATGCTCGGGCTCGACGACGTCGCCGGGGCGATGCGTCGGTTCCGCTACGACCGCGCCTCCGATGCCCACTACGACCAGCTCAGCGCGTTCATCAAGTCGCTGCGGGGTTCGGACCCGGACGCGGCCGTCTACTGGCTGACACGCATGCTCGCTGCGGGCGAGGACCCTCGCATGGTCGCGCGGCGGATGGTCATCCTCGCCTCGGAGGACGTGGGGCTCGCCGACCGCGGGGCGCTGCCGCTGGCGGTCGCCGCGTTCGAGGCGCTCGACCGCGTGGGGCTGCCCGAGGCCCGCTACGCACTCACCCACGCGGCGATCGCGCTCGCGATCGCCCCGAAGTCGAACACGGTCACCCGAGCGATGGCCGCTGCCGATGCGCTCGTCGCCCGCACCGGGGACCTGCCGGTGCCGTTGCACCTCCGGGACACCCACCATCGGTCGATGCGCGCCTGGCTCGAGGCGAAGGGTCGTGCGGAGGGCCGGGAGGCCGCCTACGACTACCCTCACGACCACGCCGGTGGTGTCGCCCCGGGGCAGACCCACCTGCCCGTGGAGGTCCTCGGCGCGGTCCTCTACGAGCCCGGCCCCCACGGCCACGAGGGGCAGACGGCGGAGCGCGTCGAGCGGCTCCGTCGTGAGCGGGGTGGAGGCGCGGACGGCACGCTCGGCGATGGTGGCGAGGGCGGGCTCCGGCAGGGGGCCGCGGACGGGACGAGGACGGAGTGAGACGGGTGTTCGGGTTCGCGCTGGGCATCGGGGTCGGTGCGGTCGTCGGCGCGGCCCTCGTGCGTCGGCTCGACGCCGCGCAGGCCCGACTCGCGCCCGACCGGCTCGCCGCGAGCGCGCTCGAGGGCGTCGATCGTCTCCGTGAGCGCCTCGGGGGAGCGTCGTGGACTCCCTGACGATCCGCGAGACGTTCCTCGCCTTCTTCGAGGAGCGCGGCCATCGACGGTTCCCGTCGGCCTCGCTCATCCCGGCCGATCCGTCGGTCATGCTCACCATCGCGGGGATGCTGCCCTTCAAGCCGTGGTTCATGGGCGACGCACCGGCACCGGTCGACCGGGCGGTGAGCTGCCAGAAGTGCGTGCGCACCAACGACATCGAGAACGTCGGGCGCACGACCCGTCACCTCTCCTTCTTCGAGATGCTCGGCAACTTCTCGTTCGGGGACTACTTCAAGCGCGAGGCCATCCGCTGGGCCTGGGAGCTCTCGATCGACGGCTACGGCCTCGATCCGGAGCGCATCTGGGTCACCATCTACGAGGACGACGACGAGGCCGAGGGGCTCTGGCTCGCAGAGACGGACCTCCCGGCATCCCGGCTGCAGCGCCTCGGTGCCGCCGACAACTACTGGTGGACGCACGCCGCGGGCCCGGGCGGTCCCAACACCGAGCTCTACTACGACCGCGGGCCCGACTTCGGGGCCGAGGGCGGCCCCGCCGCGGACCCCGAGCGCTACCTCGAGTACTACAACCTCGTGTTCATGCAGCACGCCCTCGACGATGCGGGGACCATCCTCGGGGACCTGCCGGCCAAGAACGTCGACACCGGGCTCGGCATCGAGCGCATGGCCGTGCTGCTGCAGGACGTCCCCGACGTGTTCGCGACCGACCTCTTCGTGCCGCTGCTCGCGCGCGCTGAGGAGCTGACGGGTGCGACCTACGGGGCCGACGCCGAGCGTGACGTGTCGCTGCGCGTCATCGCCGAGCACGCGAGGACGGCGTCGTTCCTCATCGGGGACGGGGTGCTCCCGGCCAAGGAGGGCCGCGGTTACGTCCTGCGGCGGCTGCTGCGTCGTGCCGTCCGGCACGCGGGCCTGCTCGGTGTCGACCTCGGCGCCGGGGACGGCGTCATGGCAGGGATGGTCGATGCGGTCGTCTCGGTGATGGGCAGCGCCTATCCGGACCTGGCGGCCCAGCGCGACCTCGTGACCCGGGTCGCGGTCGCCGAGGAGGCCGACTTCGCCTCGCGCGTGCGATCCGGGCTCGAGCGCGTCGACGAGGCGCTCGCCGTCGCGCGGGCGGCGGGCTCGAGCGCCTTCCCCGGCGATGTCGCCTTCGAGCTGCACGACACGTACGGCTTCCCGGTCGACCTCACCGCCGAGATCGTCGAGGAGGCCGGGCTCGCGCTCGACCGCGATCGCTTCGCGGCGCTGATGGACGAGCAGCGCGCTCGAGCGCGCGCCGGGGCCAAGCGCGGCGGCGATGGCGTGCCCGCCGACGTCCACCGTGCGGCGGCCGGCGCGGTCGGCAGCGTCGAGTTCGTCGGCCACGACCGCCTCGAGGCGGAGTCGACCCTCGGGGCGCTCGTCACCGTGGGTGGGCTCGTGGAGACGGCGAGCGAGGGCGACGAGGTCGAGGTCGTGCTCGCCCGCACGCCGTTCTACGCCGAGGGCGGGGGTCAGGTCGGTGACCACGGCGTGCTCGAGACGGCCGGTGGGCGGCTCGTCGTCGTCGACACCCAGGAGGTCGTCGGCGGGCTCGTCGTCCACCGAGCCCGTGTCGAGGCCGGGGAGGTCCGTCGCGGCGACGCCGTCCACGCACGCGTCGACGCCGAGCGCCGAGCGGCGACCGCGCGCAGCCACTCCGCGACGCACGTGCTCCACGCCACGATCAAGGAGGCGGTCGGTGGGCATGCCCAGCAGGCCGGCTCGCTCGTCGAGCCCGGGCGGCTCCGGTTCGACTTCCCGCACTTCTCGGCGATCGACGACGCGACGCTCGCGGCGATCGAGGAGACCATCAACCGCCGTGTCCTCGCCGACCCCCACGTCACCACGGAGGTCATGGACCTCGAGGCGGCGCGGGCCTCGGGCGCGGTCGCGAACTTCGGGGACCGCTACGGCCAGGTCGTGCGCGTCGTGACCATCGGGGACTTCTCCAAGGAGCTCTGCGGAGGCACGCACGTCGCCAACGGTGCGCGCATGGGCACGATCACCATCCTGCGCGAGGAGTCGATCGGGTCGAACACGCGCCGCATCGAGGCCCTGGTCGGGCTCGAGGCCTGGCGCTTCCTCACGCGCGAGCGGCTCGTCGCCGAGGGCGTCGCGCGGTTGGTCGACGTCCCGACGGCCGAGGCCGTCGCACGGGTCCGCGACCTCGCGGAGCGGCTGCGCGGATCGGAGCGCGAGCTCGCCAGGGTCCGGGGTGCCGACCTCGCCCGTGACGCGGAGGGGCTCGCCCGAGCGGCCGAGCGCGTCGACGGGGTGGCGGTCGTGACCCATCGTGCTGACGGGCTCGGACCCGATGACCTGCGCACGCTCGCCGCCTCGGTGCGGGGTGCGCTCGGTGAGGCCGCCGTCGTCGTCGTCGGTGCGACCAACGAGGGCAAGGCGCAGCTGGTCGCGGCCGTCACCCCCGACCTCGTCGGTCGCGGCATCGCGGCGCGCGACGTGCTCGCCCGGGCGGCCGAGCTCGTCGGTGGCGGTGCCGGCGGCTCCCCGGAGCTCGCACAGGCCGGCGGGCGGGCCGGGGAGCGGCTCGACGACGCGCTCGCGGTGGCGGCGGCGCGGGCCCGCGAGCTCGCAGGACCGTGAGCCCCCGATGAGCGCAGCGAGCTCCCTCGACCGGTTGCCCGCTTCGGGCCGACTCGTCGCGTTCGACCTCGGCGATGTCCGCATCGGGACGGCGGTCAGCGATCCCGAGCAGGTCATCGCGAGCCCCGAGGCGACCCTCGAGACGCCGGGCGGACCCGCCGCGACCCCCGCCGTGGTGGCGGGTCGCCTCGCCGTCGAACTCGGTCGGCTCGGGGCGGTCGGCGCGGTCGTCGGGGACCCGCGCGATCTGGGAGGTCGGGCGGGGGAGCGGTCGCGGCACGCGGCCGCGGTCGCGCTCGCCCTCGAGGCGGCGAGCGGCGTGCCGGTGGTCCTGTGGGACGAGCGCTTCACCACCGTCGAGGCAGAGCGCGTGCTCCTCGAGGCCGACGTGTCGCGCAGGGGGCGCCGTGCGGTCGTCGATCGGGTCGCGGCGAGCGTCCTCCTGCAGGGGGTGCTGGCGGCGCGCACGGTGCGCCGGGAGCGCGGCGCATGAGCACCCCGACCCTTCGACGTCCGCCCCGGCCCAGGGGGGAGGGACTCAGTCGTTCCTCGCGCCGCTTCCTCGCGACGATCGGGGCGCTGCTCGTGCTCGCGATCGGTGGGATCTTCGCCCTGACCTCCGATCCCGGCCCCGACGTCGAGGCCGGTCTCGAGGTGACGTACGAGGTCGAACCCGGCGCGAGCGTGCGCGCGGTGGGGGAGGACCTCGAGTCGCTCGGTGTCATCGACAGCGCGTTCGCCTTCCGAACGGCCGGGGATCGGACCGGTCTCGCCGGGGTCCTGCAGCCGGGGACGTTCACCCTCGTCACCGGGATGACGATCGACGAGGCGATCGCGGCGCTCGCCGCCGGTCCGGAACGTGCGGTGCAGGCCGAGGGCGAACGCTTCACCGTCCAGGAGGGCCTCACGGTCGACGACACCCTCGCGCGCATCGCCGAGCAGCTCGACCACCTGACGGTGGAGGAGCTCCGGTCGGTCCTCGACGAGCGCCTGGAGCAGGGTCCGGGGGAGGGACGGCTCGTGGTGCCCGATGCCGTGCCGGAGCCGGGGTCGCGGAGCGGCACCGTCGAACCGTGGGAGGGGTACCTGTGGCCGCAGACCTACGAGGTCCCGCTCGACGCCCCGGCCGACGTCGTGCTGCAGACGATGCTCGACCAGCTGGGTGGCGAGCTCGCTCGGGTGACACCGGTCGCGAGCCCGTGGTCGGAGGGCCGGGCCTGGGCGCTGTTGACGGTCGCGAGCCTGATCGAGCGCGAGACCCAGATCGACGCCGAGCGCGTCGTGGTCGCCGGGGTCATGGCCAACCGGCTCCGCGATGGGATGCGGCTCGAGATCGACGCGACACTCTCCTACGCCAAGGGTGACCTCTCGGCCATCCCGCTCGACGCCGACCGCGACATCGACAGCCCCTTCAACACCTACCGCAACGATGGGCTCCCGCCGGGTCCGATCAGCGGGGTCGGGCGGGCCTCGCTCGAGGCTGCCGCCGCGCCCGGGGCGACGACGGCGCTGTTCTACGTCCTGGCTCCCGAGTGCGACGGCACGCACCGCTTCGCCGACTCCTTCGAGGAGCACACCCGCAACGTCGCCGAGTTCCGCCGCGCGCGCGATGCCGGGGCCTGCGGATGACGGTTCCCGCGATGACGGCCGTGTCGGGCACGACCCGGCTCGCGGCCGTGCTCGGCTGGCCCGTCGCCCACTCCGCGAGCCCCGCCATCCTGAACGCGGCCTTCGCCGCGACCGGGGTCGACGCGGTCCACGTCGCGCTCGCCGTCGCCCCCGACGACCTCGCGACCGTCGTCGGTGCGCTGCGCGCGGTCGGGGCGCTCGGGGCGAACGTGACCGTGCCCCACAAGGTCGCGGTGATGGACCACTGCGACCGGCTGACCGACGAGGCGCGCCTGGTCGGCGCGGTGAACCTCCTGCGCCGCGAGGGCGATGCGCTCGTCGGCGACAACTGCGACGCGGCCGGGCTCGCCGCCGCGCTCGCGAGCGACGTCGGGACCCTGACCGGGGAGGTCGGGCTCGTCGTCGGGACGGGCGGAGCGGCCCGGGCCGCGGTCGTCGCCCTCTCCCGCGCGGGGGCGGTCGTGTCGGTCGCCGGTCGGCGTCCGGACGCGGCGCTCGAGCTCGTCGCGCTCGCGGCCGCACCGGGCCGTGCCCTCGACCTCGCCGACGGGGTCGCGCTCGCGGGGGAGGTGGAGCGGGCCCGCATCGTCGTGAACGCGACGACCCTCGGGATGCGCGACGAGCCCCTGCCGGCTCCGTGCCATGCGCTCGGACCCGAGCAGGTCGCCTACGACCTCGTCTACCGCCCGGAGCCGCCGCCGTTCCTCGTCGACGCCACGGCGGCCGGTGCGGGGGCCTTCGACGGCACGGGGATGCTCGTCCACCAGGCGGCGATCGCCTTCGAGCGCTGGACCGGGGTGGCGGCCCCGCTCGAGGTGATGCGTGCGTCGCTCGGGAGCCGCGCCGTTCCCGGCACCGTCGGGTGATCCCCGTGGGGGGGCCTCGGGGCTCGGTCGGTCCAGCCCTCGATCCGTCCACAGCCGGTCGCAGCTCCGTTCCCTCCTGCCGGATCGAGGCCTGCACGATGCCGCGTCCCCACACCCGAGGGCGAGGTCCGTCATGTCGTGGCGACCGCGAGCGTCCCTGCGCCTCCGGCTCGAGCTCCTCGCTCGACTGAGCGCGCTCCTCGAGGCGGGCCTTCCGATCCCGACCGCGCTCGGGGTCCTCTCGGTGGACGTCCGTCGTCGCGGCGACGCCGCGCGACTCCAGCGGGCCCAGCGCGACGTCGAGGCCGGTGCGGACCTCAGCTCGGCCCTCCTCGCCCGCCCCGCGCTCGTGGATCCCTCGGCGGGAGCACTGGTGCTCGCAGGAGAGCGGTCCGGCCACCTGATCGACAACCTCCGGACGGCTGCGCGTCTGGGAGGGAGCGCGGCGGCGCGACGCGCACGGCTGCGGAGCGCGGCCGTGTACCCGCTCGTGGTCGTGTCGCTGGCCCTCGCCCTCGCCATCGCCATGGCGGTGGTCGTCCTCCCGCGACTCAGCGCGACGTTCGCGAGCCTCGGTGGCGACCTGCCGACCCTGACGAGTCGCGTGCTCGATGCCGTCACGGCCCTACGGTCGGGTGCGGGCGTCGTCCCGGCCCTGGTGATCGGGTCCCTCGCGGTCGCGGGCGCCCTGCTGCTGCGGCGTGCGACCGGACGCTGGCCGCTCGACCTCCTGCCGCTCGTCGGTCGGGTCCGTCGGGACCTGCGAACGACCGTCGCGCTCGAGGTCGTGGCGAGCCTGTTGCGTGGAGGCGTTCCCTTCGTGGAAGCGCTCGACATCGCGGAGGGCATCACGGCCGATCCGCCGCTCCGCCGTCGTCTCGGCAGGGTGGCACGAGAGGTCCGGAGCGGACGACCGGTCGTCGAGGCGATCGCGGACGCAGGGCTCGTCGGCGGCTGGGTGGTCGAGGTCCTCGCCGTCGGGGAGCGCACCGGCGGGTTGGCCGATGCGGTCGCCCGTTCCGCACAGGTCCTGGGCGAACGCACCGAACGGCGGGCGCAGGACCTCGCGACGGTGCTCGAGCCGCTGCTGCTCACCCTCGCCGGTGGGCTCGTGGGCATCGTGGTGCTCGCCCTCTACCTGCCGATGTTCCGGGTGGTCGACCTCGTCCGGTGATCGGCCCGGGCTCGTCGTCCACAGCGATCGGGCGCTCCGAGCGCGCGCTCCCCGTGTCGGGACGGATGCTCCGCCCGCGTCCGACGGTCGGACGTCAGGTGAGATCGGAGCGGTGCATGGGAGAGGTTCGAGCACGGAGCGCGGGGCGTCGGGGCCGGGATGGCGCGGAGGACGGGTTCACGCTCGTCGAGCTCCTCGTCGTCGTCGTGATCGTGGCGATCCTCGCGGGGGTCGCGATCCCGACCTTCCTCCAGCAACGTGAACGGGCGTGGGAGTCCGCCGTCCGGGCCGAGCTCCGCAGCGCGGTGGTGGCACTCGAGTCCTACCGCGCGGAGTCGGGGGCCTACGGCGAGGAGGCGATCG
>JBEAQO010000037.1:0-8896 GCA_041163825.1 Actinomycetota bacterium
GCACCCCGACGAGGTAGCGCAGGACGTCGCGGATGCCGATCGGCTGGGTGCGGGTGTCGACCCAGCGCGGTGCGATCATCGCCGGCAGGACCTCGACGAGGTGACGCAGCATCTCGAACGATGCGCTACCCGAGCCGATGACCACGGCCGCGCGGAGCTCGGTCACCGGGACCGGGCCTTCGGCGAGCACGCGACCGACCTCGTGGCGCGAACGCAGGTGCTCGGAGAGCCGGTCATCGCTCGCACCGAGCCCCCCGAGGTAGACGATGCGCGAGACACCGGCCGCCGCGGCGGCGTCGCGGACCACGGCCGCTCCCTCGGCCTCGCGATGCGCGAAGTCGCCGGCACCGTCCATCGCGTGGACGAGGAACACGACCGCGTCCATCCCGGCGCAGGCAGCGTCCATGCCCGCCCCGTCGGTCACGTCCCCGCGGACGACCTCGACCTCGGCGCGCCAGGGACGGTCGTCGAGCTTGGCCGGGGTCCGGGCCGCGCAGCGCACGCGATGCCCCGCGGCGAGGAGCTCGGGCACGAGTCGCCCACCCACGTAGCCCGTGGCGCCCAGCACCAGCACGTCCATGTCGGCCTCCTCGCTCCCCGTGTCGTCCGGACGGTCCGTGCGGTCCGGGCCGCGCCGGCATCCGCTCCGCACGCGGTTCGGACCTCGGGGGTGCCTCGGACGGTCAGGCGGCGTGGGCCGCGATCGTCGCCAGATGGAGCCCCACCAGCTCGTCGAGGGTCTGGTGGACGGTGTAGCCCCCCGCGAGCACGAACGCGACCGGCACGTCGAGGGCCCGCAGGTGCGCCACGATCCGGCGCTCGCGCTCGACCAGCGCCGCGCGGGAGATGCTCGGGTAGGGGTCCATCCCGGCGTTGTGGAGGACCAGCCCCGTGCGTCCGCCGTCGATGCGGGCGAGGAGCCCGTCGAGCTCGGCGAGGTAGCCCTCGTCGTCCAGCTCTTCGTCCAGCACGAGCACCGAGTGCGCGGGGTCGGGCGTGTAGGCGTCGAAGCCGTCGACCGAGAGGTCGAGCTGTCGTACGCGGCGAGCGAGGTCGGGGTCGCGCTCGAGGATCGCGTGGGTGCCACCACCGCAGTGCGCGTCGACGTCGAGCACCACGACCTCGGCATCCTCACGCCCGGCGGCGTCGAGCAGATCGAGGGCGTGCGCGGCGGCGATCGCGAGTCCGTTGACCGTGCAGAACCCGGAGCCGCGCTCCGGTCGCGCATGGTGGAGCCCCGACGAGAGGCTCCCGGCCCGGCCGACGGCGAGCGCCCGCTCGGCTGCCGCGACGACGCCCGCCGTCGAGTGGAGCGCCATCGTCCAGATGCCGGGGTCCCACACGAAGCCCTGCGACCGGGCGAGCCCCGCGGGCGACCCGGTGCGCAGGGCAGAGAGGTAGGCCGGCTCGTGGACGCGCTCGATGCCGGCGAGCGCGACCCGCAGCGCCCGCGCATCGGGGGCGACGACCTCGACCCCTCCGACCTCACCCTCCGTCAGCCGATCGACGACGTCGGCGCTCTTGCGGGTCGTGTCGAAGACGTGCTCCGCGCCGACGTAGGCCGGGTCCCACCAGACGGACAGCATCGCCATGGTTCCCCTCGCCCCTCTCCCCTCGCCCCGCGGACCGCGGACCGGCCCTGCGCCCGACGAACGTCCCCCACCTCAGGGCTGCAGGCGCTCACGCACCCAGCCATCGCCGGCGTCGTCGCGGCGGTAGCGCAGCCGGTCGTGCAGGCGCGAGCGTCGGCCCTGCCAGAACTCGATCTCGGTGGGCACCAGCCGGGAGCCGCCCCAGTCGGGCGGACGCGGGACGTCCGGCTCCGGACCGGACCCCGCGCCGCCGCCGGAGCGCGCGTCGGACGCGGCGAAGCGCGCCTCGGCCGCGGCGAAGCGCGCCTCGAGCGCCGCACGGTCCTCGATCGGTCGCGACTGCTCGGACGCCCAGGCAGCGATGCGGCTCCCGCGCGGACGTGACGCGAAGTAGTCGTCGGACTCCGCGTCCGTGAGCAGCTCGACACGGCCGCGCAGCCGCACCTGCCGCTCCAGTGGCTGCCAGTGGAGCACGAGCGCGGCCTCCGGTCGCGCCGCGAGCTGCACGCCCTTGGCGGAACCGCGGTTCGTGAACCACACGACGCCGTGGTCCAACCGGCGCAGCAGGACGACGCGCGCGTCGGGACGACCGTCGGCGTCCACGGTCGCGAGCGTCATCGCGTTCGGCTCGTCGATGCCCGCCGCCACCGCGGTCTCGATCCAGCGTGCGAGACCCTCGAGCGGGTCGGCACCGAGATCGGCCTCGTCGAGCGCCCCGACGCCGTAGTCACGCCGTGCACGCTCGACCGCCTCGCGCAGCGCCTCAGCATCCGCGTCCGGCGGTCGCTCACCACGACCCCCCACGACGGCGTCGCCGCTCATGGCCACCTCCTCGCTGCCCGGACCGTAGCGAGCATGCCCGCCCTACCCTCGGCGAAGCGGGCCGTGGGAGCGGTGCGCGGGGGGTCGAGCGTGGGCGAGCGCGTCGATGGTGCGAGCCTGTCCCCCGAGGGCCGCGCGGCGGAGACCGCGCGCCTCGAGCGCGAGCTGTCCCGACTCCACGCCCTCGTCGCGGCAGAGGCGTTCGAGGATCGAGCGCCGCTGGTCGGCATCGAGGTCGAGCTCGACCTGATCGACGAGGTCGGGGGACCCGCGCCGGTCGCCGAGCGGGTGCTCGCGGCCCTGCATCGGGACGCTCCGGGCCTCGATGCCCAGCACGAGCTCGCTCGCTACAACCTCGAACTCAACCTCCCACCCCGACCGCTCGCGGCAGGTCTGCTCGACGCGCTCGAGCGGGACCTCGCGCGCGGGCTCGCCGAGGTCGCCGCCGCGGCGGACGGCATCGCCGCTCCCATCGCCATCGGCATCCTCCCGACCATCGGGACGGGAGAGGCCGGGGTCGAGGTCCTCTCCGGGGGCGACCGCTACCGCCTGCTCGACGAGGCCGTCCGCGGCGGCCGAGCGCATCTGCCCATCACCATCGAGGGACCCGCAGCGACCGGAGGGGAACGCCTCGAGCTCTCGCTCCCCTCCATCGCGCTCGAGGCCGCCGCGACGAGCCTCCAGGTGCACCTCGATGCCCCGATCGCCCGGCTCGCCGCCACGCTCGATGCCGCGCAGGCCATCACGCCCGCGCTCGTCGCGGTCGCGGCGAACTCGCCGCTGCTGTGCGGGAGCGCACTGTGGCACGAGACGCGGGTCCCGCTCTTCGAGCAGGTGATCGACCTGCGGGACGCGGCCGGCATCGCGCGCGGCGATCGGCCGCGCGTGTGGTTCGGCGAGCGCTGGCACGAGCACGCGATCGATGCCTTCGACGAGAACGTCCGGCACTTCCCGCCGCTCCTGCCCCAGCGCGAGCCCGAGGACGACCCCGTCCCGGGAGGAGCCGGGCCCGCCCCGGCACTCGCGGCACTGCGGCTGCACAACGGCACCGTGTGGCGGTGGAACCGGCCGGTCTACGCGGTCGTCGACGGCCGACCGACCCTGCGCCTCGAGCACCGTGCCCTGCCGGCCGGACCGACCCCGATCGACATGGTCGCCAACGTGGCCCTCCTCGTCGGTGCGGTGAGCGCCATCGCGAGCGGATCGGCCGAGGACCTCCTCGGCGGGCGGCTCGAGGAACGGCTCGCCTTCGCGGACGTCGAGGCGGGCTTCCGCACGGCCGCCCGTGACGGCCTCGATGCGGCCCTGGTCTGGCCCGGACTCGACGGGGCGGATGCGGCCCGGGTCGTGCTCGAGGTGCTCGTCCCCGCGGCCGAGCGCGGACTCGCCGACGCCGGGCTCAGCACGACCGAGCGCGACCGGCTGCTCGACGTCGTCGCGGCACGCGCGGCCACGCGGCGCACCGGATCGGCCTGGCAGCTCCGCATGCTCCGTAGGCTCGAGGACTCGATGGACCGCGACCGAGCCCTCGGTCGCCTGACCCGCCGCTACCTCGAGCTGCAGGGCGAGGGCTCGCCCGTGCACACCTGGCCCACGACGTGAGCGTCCCTGCCGACGAGCCCCTCCTGGTGCTCGACCCCTTCGACACCGACCTGCTCGGGCTCGACGACTGGTCGCTGCTCCGTCGGCTCGGCCGGACCACGCTGCTCCGGCTCCCGGGCACCGGCCAGGCCCGACCCCGAGCGGTCGTGACCCTGCAGCACGGCGATGAACCGAGCGGACTGCAGGCGCTGCTGCGCGTCCTGCGCCGTCGCCACCGCTTCCCCTTCGACCTGCACGTCGTGATCGGCAACGTCGAGGCCGCCCTCGAGCCGCCCGGCTTCGCGCACCGCTTCCTCCCCCGCCAGCGCGACATGAACCGGCTGTGGACCATGGAGGTCGCCGACGATGCGCAGGCGGCCGCCGTGATCGCCGCGCGCGAGCACCTGCGCCGGCTCGCGCCGTCGAGCATCGTCGACCTGCACAACACCTCCGGGGCCAACCCGTTCCACGCCATCGTCACGCGCACGGACGTCGCGAGCCTCGACCTCGCCCTGCGCTTCACGACCACCGTGGTGCACTGGGAGCAGCGGGTCGGTGCACTCATGGAGGCCTTCGACGATGGCACCCCGGCGATCGCGATCGAGTGCGGGCTCGCCGGCCGGCCCGGGTCGCTCGCGTTCGCGCTCGACGGCATCCGACGTTGGCTCGCCGGGCCGGACCCCTCCTCCACGGCGGAGCTCCCCGACCACGACCTGCTCGGGCCGATGCGTCGCGTGCTCATCGACCCGGCGGTGCGCCTGCGCTTCGGGGGTGCACCGGATGCCGAGGTCGAGGTCACGGTCCCCATCGATGCCGATCGGCGCAACGGGATCCCGACGCCGGCCGGCTGGACGCTCGCCGAGGTCGCCGAGGGCCGGCCCATGCCGTTCCGCGTCGTCGAACCCGACGGGCGTGACGTGACGGACACCGTGCTCGCGCTCGAGGGGCGTCACGTGGTCGTCGTGGTCGACTCGACCCCGCTGATGATGACCCGGACCGTCGACGCAGCGCGCAAGGACTGCCTGACCTACCTGCTCGGGACGCGCACCCTGCCGACCGCGACCGAGGGCTCGCACCCGTCGGCGCCGCTCGCGATGCGAGCGCCGGGACGCGTGCCCGGGTGGACGGCCGGTCTCCGGGACGTGGCCGCCGGAGGCTGAGCCGACCGGCCACGGCCCGTCAGGTCGTCAGGCCGTCGGGTCGTCGGTCCCACGGTGCTGCCAGTCGGCCGCGACCTCTGCCCCGCCGGGGCCACCCTCGAGCGCCTCGAGTGCCCCGCGCACGAACGCGGCCGCGGCCTCGACCTCCTCGCGGGCTCCGGTCAGCCGGACGATCATCGGTCGGCCGGGGTAGGAACCGAGCTTCACGTCCGGATGTCGGGCAGCGAGCTCCACGAACGTGAGGTTGAGCACGCTCTCCGGGAAGCCGTGCGTGAGCTCGACGACGGCCGGGATCGTGTTGCGTCCGGCGAGGAGCTCGGGCTCGACGACCTCGCCGATGAGCGCACGGAACTCGCGCGGGACCCCGGGCAGCACGACGACGGTGACCCCGCCCCCGTCCGAACCGCCGTCGACGTCGACGCAGACCGCCGGCGTCCAGCCGGACTCGCGCCGCAGCAGCCGCGACCCCGCCGGGATGCGGGCCATGCGGTTCAGGTGCCAGACCGCCTCCTCGCTCATCCCGAGCCCGCGTTCCTCCGACCACGCGACCGCTCGGGAGAGCTCGCGCACGATCGACGCGTCCTCGACGACCTCACGCCCGAGCGCGCGCGCGACCGCCTCGTAGGTGAGGTCGTCGGGCGTCGAGCCGATGCCACCGGAGGTCACGACGACCCGCGGACGCTCGCGTGCGAGCTCGGCGGCGAGCGCCTCACCGATGGCCGCGTGCTCGTCGGGCACGACGCTGACACGATCGAGCGGCACACCGTGGGCGCGCAGGCGATCGGCGCACCAGGGCGAGTTCGTGTCGGTGACGAAGCCACCGAGGATCTCGTCCCCGATGACCAGCATCGACGCCCTGAGCACCGGTGCTCCTCTCCCCCGGTCGCGGCAGGCTAGCGCCACCGCCCGAGGGCCCCTCCGGGCGCCGGCTAGCGTCCGCACGGTGACGATCGACCCCGACACCGCGCGCAGCGACGTCGCGCTGACCGCCGTCGCCCTGGTGCTCGGCACCCCGCTGGCGGGTGCGGTCCGGGGCAGCAGCGCCGGCGCGCTCGGGGTCGTCCTGTGGGTGCTGGCCGTGGTCGCCGTCACGACGCTGCCGGCCCTGCTCCTGGCTCGGTCCCGTGGCGACGGCGCGGCGGCCCTCGGCCTCGAGCCGCGCGGTGAGCGGCCCGCGGCCGCGCTCGCCGGCGGGCTCGGCCTCGCCCTGCCCGTCGCGCTCGGCGCTCCACTCGCCTGGATCGCGGTCGGTGCCGCGCCCGACGAGGCCGTCTGGGGTCGGCTCGCGCTCGCGTCCGGGGCGGTGGACGCGCCGGAGTTCGCGCTGCGCGTCCTCGGCATCCTCGCGCTCGCCGTCGGGACCGTCGTCGTCGTGCCCTTCCTCGCGCTGCGCGCACGGGATGCCTCGCCGCGCTCGCCCGACCGGCCACTGCTCGGTCTGCTGCGCACCGGTGGGATGGGTGCGGCCGTCATCGCGCTCGCCGGCGGGCTCGCTTCGACGGCGCTCGGCACCTCGGGCAGGGTCGCCGTCATCAACGCGCTCGCGCTCGCCGCGCTCGTCCTGGCCGCCGACCGGATCGTCGGTCCGGGCACCCGGGTCCCCCGCCTCGCGGTCATCGTCCCCGCGCTCGTCGTCGGGCTCGCGCAGGCCGGCGGCGTGGTCTCCCTGCTGCGCAGCGGACTCCCTGCGATCGCACCGACCGCGCTCTCGGTCGGCACGACGGTCGTGCTCGCGAGCGTCGCGCTGTCACGCCGCGGGACGTGGCCGCTGCTGCCCGTGGCGCTCGCGCTCGCGCTCTGGCCGAGCTGCCTCTCGCCGCTGCCGATGGCGTCCGGCGTCTGCTGAGGCACCGCCCGTCCCCCGGCCGGGACCGACGGTGGAGGCGTGCGGTCGGCGGCATCGGGCCCGCCGCGGCGACCTCAGACGCGCTCGCGGTCCTCGCGGAAGCGCTCGATGCCCTCGAGGTGGCGTCGACGCATCGCCGCATCGATGACCCCGAGCCCGGGCTCCGGCGCGCCGACGAGGATGCCGATCTTGCCGGCGTGCTCGTTGCGGTGGACCGAGCCGGCGGCCTCGCCGACCTCGTCGAGGGCGTAGCTGCGACTGAGGATGGGATGGATCATGCCGAGCTCGACGAGCCGGTTCGCCTCCCACGCCTCCTGGTAGTTCGCGAAGTGCGACCCGACGATGCGCTTGAGATGCATCCAGAGGTAGCGGTTGTCGTACTCGTGCAGGTAGCCCGAGGTCGAGGCGCAGGTCACGATCGTCCCGCCGCGCCGCGCCACGAAGACCGACGCACCGAACGTCGAGCGGCCCGGGTGCTCGTAGACGATGTCGGGGTCGCGTCCGACCATCTCGCGGATGCGCGCACCGAAGCGCTTCATCTCCGCGTAGTCGGGCGCACCGTCCTCGGTGTGGAACCGGAAGCCCTCCGCGCGCCGGTCGATGACGTGCTCGACACCCATCGAGCGCAGGAGCGCGACCTTGTCCGGGCTCGACACCACGGCGACGGGGATCCCTCCCCCGTTCATGACGAGCTGGACACCGAAGCCCCCGAGCCCGCCGCTCGCGCCCCACACGAGCACGACGTCGCCCTGCTTCATCGTCGCGGCGTTGCCGCTGACGAGCATGCGGTAGGCGGTCGCGAGCACGAGGCCGAGCGAGGCCGCCTCCTCCCACGTCAGGTGCTTGGGCATCGGCAGGAGCTGGTTCGCGCGTACGAGCGCGACGTCGGCCATCCCGCCGAAGTTGGTCTCGAAGCCCCAGATGCGCTGCGCCGGGTCGAGCATCGCGTCGTCGTGGCCCTGCGGCTCCTCGAGCTCCACGGAGTTGCAGTGCACGACCACGCGGTCACCGACGTGCCACCGCGTCACGCCCGGACCGGTGGCGACGACGACGCCGGCCGCATCGGACCCGACGATGTGGTAGGGCAGGTCGTGGCGCGCGCCCATCGGGCCGGTGCGCCCGAGGCGCTCGAGGAAGCCGAAGGTCGAGACCGGGGCGAACAGCGCGGTCCAGACGGTGTTGTAGTTGATCGCCGAGGCCATCGGGGCGATCAGGACCTCACCGGGACCGGGCTCGGGGACGGGGACCTCCTCGACCTTCAGCGAGCGCGCCGGGTCGCGCTCCTCGGGCGGGACGTCCCCGAAGATGCCCTCGTCCTCGCGGCGCACGAGCGCGGCCCGCATCGACGTCGGGAGCGGCATCCGGGCGAGGGCCTCGGCCGGGGCGTCCTCGAGGATCGCCCGCTGCAGCGCTGTCGCCCGCTCGACCGTCACGTCGGCCCCTCCCTCCCCCGCCTCGCGACCCTACCGCGGCAGCACGCGTCCCCCGCCGCCGTGCGGCCCGGGCCCCGAGTCCGTGACGGGCCGGACGACGCGGGACGGGACCGCTCAGGCGGCCGTGCCGCCCGCACGCCGGGCGAGCGCGCGGCCGATGACGAGCTGCTGGATCTCGCGCGTGCCCTCGAAGATCTCGTAGATCTTCGCGTCGCGGTGGAGCTTCTCGACCATGAACTCGCGGCTGTACCCGAAGCCGCCATGGATCTGGATGGCCTCGTCGGTGACCCGCACCGCGACGCGACCGGCGTGGAGCTTCGCCATCGAGCCCTCCGCCCCCTCCATCGCGACGCCGGCCCGGGCCATGCGCATCCCGCGCCAGGCGAGCAGGCGGGCCGCGTCGACCTCGGTCGCCATGTCGGCGAGCTTGAACGCGATCGCCTGGTGCTGGATGATCGGGCG